>CAIOJR010000222.1 GCA_903858685.1 uncultured Caulobacterales bacterium
CAGCTTCAATTGCATGCCCGCCGCATCTCTTTGCCGCACCCGTCGGCGGGCCAGCTGATCATCGAGGCGCCTATCTCCAGGGAACTGAAAGCCGGCTTTGACCGCTTCGGCTTTGACGAGCACGAGGCCGATCCGGAGCCATTCGAGATGATGAAGGGGCGTCGGCGTTGACCCGAACCCGCCTGCGTCTGGCGGTGTTTGATCTGGACGGTACGCTGGTCGATAGCCGTGTTTCTATCCACGCCTCCTGCGCCGCAGCCTTCGCCGCCATCGGCAGGCCTGAGCCAAGCTATGATCAGGTGCGCCAGATCGTCGGCCTGTCTCTGCGGGAAGGGCTGGCTCTGCTGGCGCCAGACCTGACCCAGGCTGATGTGCAAGGCCTGACCGAGCACTACAAGCAGGCCTTCAATGCGCGGCTGGCTGAACCTCCGGGCTCGGATCCGCTCTATCCCGGCGCTACGGCGCTTCTGGATGCGCTCAAGGCGGACGGCTGGAAGATCTCCATGGCGACCGGCAAGTCGCGCAGGGGCGTGAACCACGCCCTGAGCGTCTATGACTGGACGCCGGTTTTCGACTCCACCCACTGCGCGGACGACGGACCGGGCAAGCCCCACCCCGCCATGTTGCTGGACGCCTTGCGGGCTTCACAGGCAAGGCCGGCGCAGTCCGTCATGATCGGCGATACAGCCCACGACATCTTGATGGCCAAGGCGGCGGGCGTGGCCTCCATCGCCGTCACATGGGGCTTTCACACCCATGACGAGTTGCTGGCGGCGCAGGCGGACATCATCTGCCACAGCTTCAAGGAACTGCACCAGGCGCTGGCGCGGTTCGCGCCCTAGACCAGACCCATGATCGGCCTGGCGTCTGAACTGTCGGGGAAGACCTGAGTGTCGGCCTTTCGTCGGTCCAGCCCCAGATGGTCGATCAGCACGCCCTTGAACACCTGACGCACGTCCAGGGTCGGGGCGGTATCGCGGTTTTCGAACAGCTTTTGCGGCGCAAGGCCCGGCCAGTCGCCAATGATCCCGCCGGGCTTGAGCGCGCCGCCGGCCAGCAGCATGGTGGAGGCTGTGCCGTGGTCTGTGCCGTGCGTGCCATTGATCCTGGCGGTGCGGCCAAACTCTGTGACCGCGATCACAATGGTGCGACCCCAGTCCTCGCCCAGACCTTGCTGTAGTCCGCCAATGACCTGATCCAGACTGGAGAGCCGATTGGCGAGCTGGCCCTCGGCGGCGCCCTGATTGGCGTGCGTGTCAAAGCCATCCACGGAAATCACGGCGATGGCCGGGCCGTTGGGATTGGACAGGAAACGCGCGGCCCCGGTTGCGAAGTCCTTGACGTCATTGGCTTTGAGCGGAGCGGAAGCGCCATTGACCATATTGGCCTCCGCCTCCACGGCCATGCCCTTGGCCAGGGCCGGGCCCAGCACCGGGTCCTGCTGATAGAGGTCCTGCAGGATGGTGGTCAATCGATTGGCTGAAGGATTGAACTTGCCGCCGGGCGACCAGGTGTCGGTAGAAGCCGGTCCCCGCAGGATCAGCGGCGCAGACGGCGCCACCGCCAGCGCCCGCGCCGGACGGCTGGAGCCCAGGGCCGAAACCGTGCGGTTCAGCCACCCGGTGGAGGCGCCATAGAGGGCCGCGCCGCCCGTCTCCAGATCGTCCTGCGCCTCGAAATGGGAGCGGACGCGCAAGGGGATGGCGATGGCGGGGGCGATGCGGGCCTGTCCGGCCAGGGCCAGCTTCTGGAAATTGGCGAGCTTGGGGTGAAGGCCGAAATCTGCGTTCAGGGGCAGGGCCTTGTCTGGCGTGATGGCGATGGGGCCGCGCAGGGCCAGATAGTCCGCGTCATTGGCGGGCGGCGAGACCGACAGGCCGTCCATGGCGCCGCGACAGATGATCACGACCAGCTTGCGCGACTGGGTTTCGGCGGCAAAGGCTGCGCCGCCGAAGAAGGTGGCGCTGACGCCGAGCGCCATGGCGGAGCGGCGAGAAAGGATTTGGGTCATCGGCGTTGAAACTCCGCAGACATGATGAGGATGGCCAGCGCTTCCTTGCGGCTTTCGGCGCGCTGAATGGTCTTGAGCGTGTTGGCGCTGAGCCGCGCGCCCAGCGCGGACGCCGCCACAACGCCCGGATCGTCCTGCGGCGCATAGGCGTTGGCGAAGCCCTGCGCCCATTGCAGGCGCTTGATGAGAGCGTCAGGCGCGGCCCATTCGGAGCCATTCTCGCTCCAGCCGTTGGGCTGAGGGGCGGAGAGGGGACGCTGGCCCATGGTGTTCAGCGGGTTGTTCACTTCGCGGCCATAATCGCGCGGCGCCTGTCCCACGCAGCGATAGCCGCTGACCAGCAGTTCATAGGGCGTCTTGATCTTGGCGGCGTCTTCGCGCCAGGCCTCGGGCGCGGTCGCCAGGGCTTCGGCCACCTTGGCCAGATCGCCGCCCGAGCGCTTCCAAACGTCTGACAGTCGCGCCACCAGCGCCGGGTCGGGCTGATCGGACACGAAGTGGGTGGCGAGCTTGCGCGCCAGATGGTCAGCTGTCTTTGGGCTGGCCGCCAGATCGGCCAGAATGCGCTCGGCCTGTTCCTCTTCGCCGTCCCCGTAGTTGCGACCGAAAATTCGACGTGCGCCGGGCTCGTGGACATTGGCGCGGTACAGAAAGGCGCCTTCATATTCGGCAGCCTGGTTGGGTCGTCCGACCGACCAGCCGGTCAGGGCGCGCGCAAATTCGGTCACGTCGGCCTGACTGTAGCCCGCATCGGCGCCGAGCGTGTGCAGCTCCATGATCTCCCGCGCGAGGTTTTCGTTCAGGCCGCCCGCGCGGCGCAGACCCGCCTTGCTGTTTGGGCCGATGGATTGAGCTTGATCAAGGTACATCAACATGGCCGGGTGGCGGCTGGACGCCCGCAGCAGGTCGCTGAAGCGGCCAAACACCCGGGGTCGGATGGCCTCGCGCTCGAAACTGGGCGCCAGCGCGGCCAGTTCCTCGCTCTTGAGCACGCTGACGGTGAAGTGGTTTGACCAGAACAGCGCCCAGCGCTCGGCAAAGGGTTGGCCCGTCGTGGCGGCCAGTTGCGTGCGGCAGAGCAACTCCACTGCGGTGGGGGCGTGCAAGGCCTCGCGGGCGGCCTTTCGCTTGACCTCGTCATCGCCCGCCGCCTTGACGGCCTCGCGATAGGCGACGAAGTCCTTGAAGCGGGTGGCGCTGTCGGGAAATGGCGCGGCGGTGGGCGACAGGGGCTGCGGCGCGCCGTCCTTGTGGATCTGGCCGACAAGCCACTCGCGCGGATCTGCACTGGCGTCGGCGATTTCACCCGGCTTGGCGCCAAGGCCAAAGCGCGTGACCGCGATTGCAGCGTTGATTGGACTGGGAAGGCCCGCCATTTCGAGGTTTCTCCATTTCAATCCAGCCCCGCCATTGTTTCACCGCGGGGTATGTTGCATTTCAGACTTAGTGTTTTTTCCTCAACAGATTGTCGTCCTCGGCCTTACATGACTGAAAAAACAGACGCTCCGCTGGAGAAGCCCCGAAGATTCTACCGGCAGGTGGACGTTGTGCCGCACAATGGGGGCTTTATCGTGACGCTGGACGGGCGCATGGCGCGCACGCCGCAGAAAGCGCACGCCGTCGCCCCGACCAAACCCCTGGCCGATCTGCTGGCGCAGGAATGGGACCGCCAGAAGGACGTGATCGATCTGGCGCGCATGCCCGCCGTGCGTCTGGCGTCCACAGCGATCGACCGGGTCGGTCTGGTGCGGGCCGAGATGGCGGCGGAGGTGGCCAGTTTTGGCGGCTCTGACCTGTTGTGCTACTTCGCCGACAGCCCGGTTGAACTGGTGGCGGAGGAAAAGGCCGCCTGGACGCCCTGGCTGGACTGGGCGGCGCGCGAACTGGATGTGGCGTTGACGCCCGCCACGGGCGTGATCCACCAGACGCAGCCCGCCGAAGCGCTGGCGAGGCTGGAACAACTCGCCGCTCAGGAGAATGACTTCCTTCTGGCCGGGCTGGGCTTTGCGACGCCGCTCTATGGATCCGCCATTTTAGCCATGGCCGTTCGGCGCGGCGCGCTTGACGCTGTGCAAGCCTTTGAAATATCGAGGATAGATGAGGCGTTTCAGGTTCGTCTGTGGGGTGTCGACGCCGAAGCGGAGGCCCGCAGGCAAGCCTTGAGGCTTGAGGCGGAGATGATTGGCCGCTGGTTTGACGCCCTGGGTTCGACCCACTGACGTTCCGTCACCGCTTGTCAGCACCCGGACGCTCTTTTACGAACATTCTCAGGGATTTGGCCTGGGAGAGCGTCCGTGCAGCACATTATCGAAGAACTTGAGAAGCGACGGGCTCAGGCGAAACTGGGCGGCGGTGAAAAGCGCATCGCCAACCAGCACGCCAAGGGCAAGCTGACCGCGCGGGAGCGGGTCGACCTGTTGCTCGACGAGAACAGCTTCGAAGAGTTCGACATGTTCGTCGAACACCGCGCCCATGAGTTCGGCATGGCGGACCAGAAGATTCCCGGGGACGGGGTCGTGACCGGCTGGGGCACGATCAATGGGCGGGTGGTCTATGTCTTCTCCAAGGACTTCACCGTTTTCGGCGGATCATTGTCCGGCGCCCACGCCGCCAAGATCGTCAAGGTGCAGCAGATGGCGGCCAAGGCGGGCGCGCCGATCATTGGCCTGTTTGACGCGGGCGGCGCACGTATTCAGGAAGGCGTGGAGAGCCTGGCCGGATATGCCGACATCTTCATGGAAAACGTTCTCTCGTCGGGCGTTATCCCGCAGATCAGCGTGATCATGGGGCCGTGCGCCGGGGGCGACGTCTATTCGCCCGCCATGACCGACTTCATCTTCATGGTGAAGGATACAAGCTACATGTATGTGACCGGTCCCGATGTGGTGAAGACCGTCACCAACGAGAGCGTCACCCACGAGGACCTGGGCGGTGCACGGGTCCATGCGGGCAAGTCCGGCGTGGCGGACGGCGCTTTTGAAAACGATCTGGAAGCTCTGGTTCAGGTGCGCCGACTGGTGGACTTCCTGCCGGGCTCCAACCGCGAAAAGCCGCCCGCGCGGGAGAGCTATGACAATATCGACCGGCAGGAGCCGTCCCTCGACACGCTGGTGCCCGCCAATCCGAACAAGCCTTACGACATGAAGGAACTGATCCTGAAGGTCGTTGACGAGGCGGACTTCTTCGAAATCTCGTCCGACTTCGCAAAGAACATCATCTGCGGTTTCGCCCGGATCGATGGCGAAAGCGTCGGCGTGGTGGCCAATCAGCCGCAGGTTCTGGCGGGCGTTCTGGACATCGACGCCAGCCGCAAGGCCGCGCGCTTTGTGCGCTTCTGCGACGCTTTCAACATTCCGCTTCTGACTCTGGTGGATGTGCCGGGCTTCATGCCGGGGACGAAGCAGGAATATGGCGGGCTGATCAAGCACGGCGCCAAGCTTCTGTTCGCCTATGCCGAAGCCACGGTGCCGAAGGTGACGCTGATTACGCGCAAGGCCTATGGCGGCGCCTATGACGTGATGAGCTCAAAGCACCTGCGGGGCGATTTCAACTATGCCTGGCCCACGGCTGAAATTGCAGTCATGGGCGCAAAGGGAGCCGTGGAGATCATCTTCCGGGCGGACGCCAAGGATCCCGCCAAGCTGAAAGAGCGCGAAGACGCCTACAAGGCGCGCTTCGCCAATCCGTTCGTGGCGGCCAGCATGGGCTATATTGACGATGTGATCATGCCGCACGGCACCCGCCGCCGCGTGGCGCGCGCCTTCAAGAGCCTGAAGAACAAGCAACTGACCAATCCGTGGAAGAAGCACGACAACATTCCGCTCTAGAACCTTGTCTCTCCCAGATCCTTGCAGACCGGCTGCGCGAACGCCTCGCGCGGCCGGTTTTGCCGGGTCAACCCTTGAAGAACTGAGCCAAAGCCTCAATAACGGCGCGGTTCTCGGGCTCCAGACCAACCGTGATGCGAAGGGAGTCGGGCAGGCCATAGCCCCCGACGCCGCGCACGATTATGCCCCGCGCCGCCAGAAAGGCTTCGGCGTCCCTTGCCGTCAGACCCGGTGAATTGGGGAAGCGAACCAGCACGAAATTAGCCGCGGAGGGGTAGGTCTCCAGCCCCATGCCGCCCAGCTGCTGGGCAAGCCAGGATCGCCATTGGCGCACATGTTCCAATGAGCGCTGGACGAACGCCTCGTCATTCAGCGCCGCCAGCGCAGCCGCCTGAGCGGGTGCATTCACATTGAACGGACTGCGAATGCGGTCCATCGCGTCCACCATCTCCACCGGGCAATAGGCCCAGCCGACGCGCAGAGCCGCCAGTCCGTGCAGCTTGGAGAAGGTGCGGGTGACGATGATATTGCTCGCCGAGCGCGCCAGTTCGATCCCGTCTTCGAACTCCGGATCATCACAGAACTCGGCATAGGCGCCGTCGAGCACAAGGATCACATCGGTGGGCAGGGCTTCGTGCAGGCGGCGGATATCGGGTCCGTTGATCCAGGAGCCTGTGGGATTGCCCGGATTGGCGATGAAGACGATGCGGGTGCGGTCATCGACCTCCGCCAGGATCAGGTCGACATCGATGCGGCGGTTCGGTTCGGGCGCAAAACGGATGACGCCCTGCGCGGCGCGGACGGCGATGCGGTAGGACAGAAAGCCGAACTCGCCCTGCACGGCGTTGTCGCCGGGTTCGAGATAGGTCTGGGACAAGAGGTCGAAAATTTCGTCAGAACCTGCCGTAAAGATCAGCCTGTCCGGCTCCAGACCAAATTTCTGCGCAATGGCTTCACGCAGCGCCTTGCAATGTCCGTCCGGATAGAGATGCAGCTTGTCCGCAATCGCGGCATAGGCCTGGCTGGCCAGAGGCGAGCAGCCCAGTGCGTTTTCGTTGGACGACAGCTTCATGGGTTCGGCGAAGCCCTCCGCCGTCGCCTTTCCGCCGACATAGGCGGTGATGTCGAGAATGCCGGCCTTGGGGCGCGGGCGAGCGGGCGTGTCGGTCATGTCGATTTGCGCTTTCAGCTCATCAGGTCAAAGGGCAGGGGCGAGGCGCCGATCACGCCTTTCAGGCGGCCGGGCGCTGAGTCCAGCCGGGGGTCATGCGCCTGCACATAGCCCGCCAGAGCCAATAGCTTCAAGCCGTGCGTCTCCTGAACCAGATCAGCGGCAAAGCCGGCGGTCTGGATCGCCTCAATGACGCGGCGGGCGGGGCCGGGGGCGTCGGTGACGAAATAGGTCTCGTCCCCGCCGGTCGGCGCGGTCGCGGCGCTGGCCACGGCCAGAGCGCTGCGCGGCCCGGCCGAGGCCAGATCAGGCAGGGCGGAAATGACGCTCAGGCGCGGCTCGGCCAGCATTCGCAGCCACCAGGGATCCTGTGCATCGAGAGCCAGCACGGCGACGGCCCCCGGCGCACGCGCAGCGGCGAGCACAGCCTCACACGTGTCAGCCCTGGCGTAGTCGGCCGCCGCGCCAAACCGGGCTCGGGCGAGGTCGAGGGTTCGAAGCGGCTGGCGCGAGGCGTAGATCACGATGGGCGGAGCGCCCATCTGGCGTCTCTGCGCGCCGGACAGTTCGCGCCACAACCGCACGATCAGGGCGGCGGGCTGGCCACTCTCCCGGACAAGCTGGCGGATCGCGATCGCATCGTCGGAGGGCGTCATGGCGTCGCCGCAAAGGCGCTCAGTGATCTGGTCCAGCAAAGCGCGGTCGAGCAGGGGCGAGGCCGGTTCGGGCATGACGTCAAAATATCCGGGGCGCGGGACCGATATCGGCGGCCCCGAGCGTCGAGCGGCCCCCTGTAAAGGACAGGGGCAGGTCTTTGGCCGGGGCGCCAGCGGCGTCGAGCACGCGCAATGAGATCGAGCCCATGGGCCGTCCGTCCGAGCCGAAAATGAGGGCGCCGGGACCCGAGCTCAACCGCAGGTCCGGTCCGGGCGGCTGGGTCGGATCGGTCTCGATCTTGCCGCCCGCGCGCGCCCAGTGCAGCCAGGCGCCTGGCCATGAGCCGCCCTTGTACTGGTCGAAACGGCGCATCCGCAGCGCAATCCCCGCGTTCAGACGATGCGCGCCCGTCACCGCGCCCAGCGGGGTTCCGGGCGTGGCGAGGCCGCCGTCCAGCCGGATCAGCGCCTCGCCGGCATTGGGGATGCTCGGGCTCTGGCGCGTATAGATTTCAAGCCGGTCGGCGCTCTTGAGACTGAAAGGCGCCGCGCCCGGGCCAGGGGCCAGGCTCAGGCTTACGCCCTCGACGGCGATGCGCCAGACCGGCGCCTCAAGCGCGGCCAGGCTCGCCCGGATGGTCTGGCCCCTGACCATCAGGTCGCCGCCGACCGGTCGGGTGATCACAAGACCGGCCGGGGCATTCAGCACCCAATGGCCGAGCGCATAGATATTGGCCTCTCCGGTCAGACCGTCGGCGCGGATCGCCCAGCCGGACGGTGCGCTGACATGGAACTGTTCGACAGACAGGCGCATACGGAACGGAAAGCCGCGCACCTGCGGCTCGCTCATCTGTACCTGATAGCCCTGGGCGCGTAGCGTGCTGGCTGTGGCCTGAAGTTCGACGACGATGCGCTGTCTTTCCACCACCCAGCCGGTCGCCAGCCCCGCAATCGCCACGGCGATCAGCGCGTAGGGCGCAAGCAGCCATAGTCGGGAGGATGGCTTGCGAGTTCGGGTCTGGTCGGACATTAGGTGACTGATCGCGAAATGAGAGGCTTCAGGGGTGGACGGCGAGCATTGGGTCTTCGGATATGGGTCATTGATGTGGCGACCCGGCTTCCCCTTTCTAGACCGCCAACGCGCCATGCTCCATGGGCGACGCAGGGCCTTCTGCATCTATTCTGTCCATCATAGGGGAACTTATGCGCGGCCAGGGCTGGTTCTTGGGTTGGCCAGCGGGGGATCGGTGCGCGGCGCGGCCTTCAAGGTTGGGGCGAGCGACTGGCCGCAGGTCTACGCCTATCTGCGCGAACGTGAGCAACCGACAGAGACCTATGTGGAATCGTGGGTCGAGGCGCGTCTGGCGAGTGGCGAAACTGTCCGGGCTCTGACCTTTTTGTCAGACCGCCAGCACACCCAGTGGGCCGGGGCGCTGACGCTGGAGGAACAGGCGGCGCTGATCGCGGGTGCTGAGGGGCTGTCAGGACGAAATGTCGACTATCTGCGTGATCTGGTCAGCCATCTGCGCGAAGACGGCATGCGTGACCAGGCGATGGAGCGTCTGCTCCAAAGCGTGGAAGGACTTGAGCGCGGCGCCGGACCCTGAAGCTTGACGCCGCGCGGAAGCATCAGATCGGCATGGCTGCCGCTATCGGATTGTTCGGGTCGAGCAGACGCGCGTAAAGCACAGCGGAGTGGTTGCCCCCGACATCAAGGGGCAGTGGGATCCAGGACTGCCCGCCCGGTCGGATCGTGTGCACGTTGTGCATCGCGCCCCCGGCCTGAAGCGCGCGATAGCCTTCGATCTCAAAGGGAAGTTTCGGCACCCAGTCATTGCTGTAGTTGGCGAGGTTATAGGACGGAACCTTGATCTGGTAGTTCTGGACGTGGCTAAGCGTGCCGGTCTTGGGCGAGGCGAAGAAATAGGGTTGTAACCGGCCGACAGAGGTCGCGTTCAGTTGCTGGCTGAGGTCATAGGTCAGATATGTCGCCAGGGCGGCGCCCAGACTGTGGCCGGTAATGAAGACCCGTCCGGTCGACCCCTCGATCACGCTTTTCAGAGCGCCAGTTGCGGGTCTTCGGTTGCTGCTGCTGTCTGAAAAGTCGGCGAGGTGCATGGACGAATAGAGCGCCCAAAACCCGACCGCCACATCTCCCGGTCCCTGGGCTTGGGCGGGCGTTTGAAATACGGATGTGAAATCCACCATCCATTCGGCAGGGTTTGACGTCCCCTTGATGGCGATGAGTATGTCACCCGGCAAGAGCGGCCCCTGAGCGGCGGTGCTCTTCAGGACCAGGCCAAAATAGCAGTCGTTGTTTCTCAGGAAGATGTCGTCCTGGCAGCGCAACTGGCCCAGGACTTCCCAATGTTCGCCTTTGACATAGGCAAAGCTTGCGTCTGTCCCCGCGGGGAAGCTCGGGTTTCCCCACGGGGTGGCCCTGCTGAATGCGTCATAGATGGTTGTGACGTCTTTGGCGCAGAGCACCATCCACGCATAGGTGTCATTGCCGGCTGAATCGAAGGTCATGGCGCGCCCTCTAGAGTTGAGACGCTGCCTACTATTTACTTCGATTTTGGAAATTCAATATACTGGTTTGGACAGATGAGGTCGCTATTGCGCGTCAATTCCAGCTATTTCGTCCGATCAGGCCCATGCCGTCGGCAATGTCCCCCGCAATGGCACGATAGAGGGCGTCAGCATCGCCCGCTTCGATGGCGTCAAGCGCCAGTCTGTGCTGGTCGACCAGATTGGCCGTGCCGAAGCGGCCATAGACGACGCGCATGAAGGGGCCGAATTGCAGCCACAAGGCCTCGATCAGTCGGGCCTGAATCGGCAGGTTGCTGGCGCGGTAAATCGCGAAGTGAAAGGCGAAATTGCCCTCCATGTAACCCAGCACATTGCCGCTGGCGATGGCGGCGTCCATACCGGCGTCGATCTCGCGCAATTGCCTCAGGCGGGCGGCGTTGATGTGGCTGATCGCCTTGACCGCGGCGTCGGGCTCGAGCAACAGGCGGCAGTGCAGCAGATCGTCAAATCGCTCCGGCGTCATGGGCGGGACGACAATCTTGCGCTTGGAGCGGATTTCCACAGCGCCTTCCGCCGCGAGGCGGCTCAATGCGTCGCGCACGGGCATCTGGCTGACGCCCATTTCGCTGGCCAGTCCGCGCGTGGACAGTCCGACGCCCGGCACAATCTTGCCGGTGATCAGGCGTCGGCGCAGCTCATCATAGATGCTGGCATGCAACACGGGCGAAGGGTCCAGCAAGTCATCCGACTCGTCTGCCGGTGCATCCGTCTGCCGCGCCGCCGCCGCCTTCGTCATGCCGCTACTCCTGAGGGTCGTCTCTCTCGGGCGACCCGTTCGGTTGAGACCTTAGCGGGTATGTCATTTCTGTGATAGAGGCGCCGTGTTTGCTTGTTTGGACGCAGTCGGCGCCGCCCGTAAAACAGTCGATCCGCAGTTAAATCGGGCGGCTAACAGCTGAAAAGCGTCGCATGGGGTCGTGTCGCCTTGACGGGGAGGTCGCGACAGCAGGAAGCTAACTGAGATCACACGCGCGCTGGCAGCGCAGGACGGAGCATCTCATGAGCGCCCTCAAGACCTGGATCGAGCGGCGTGGCGTCGCAGAGGTGGAATGCCTCATCCCGGACATGAATGGCGTGATCCGGGGCAAGGTTCTGCCCGCCGCCAAGCTGTTGCAGGCCGCCCATGACGGGAATCTGCGCATGCCCTCCAGCGTCTTCACCGTCACTGTGACGGGCGACTATTCCGGAGACGACGCCGAAGCCCATTCCGACCCCGACATGACGCTTCGTCCTGATGTGGCCAGCATGTGCGTCGCGCCAGGGTTCAAGACGCCGACGGCCTTTGTCTTCGCGGACGCCCACCACAGCGATGGTTCGCCCTGGGCCTCCTCGCCGCGCCATGTGCTGAAACGCGTTCTGGATCTCTACGGACAGATGGGATGGCGCCCGGTGGTGGCGCCCGAACTTGAGTTCTATCTGACAGCGGTCAACCCCGATCCGGACCTGCCATTGACGCCGCCGCTCGGCCGGTCAGGGCGACCGGAAACCGCGCCCCAACCTTATGGGCTGGAAGCGATCACCGAATATGAGGACCTGATCGAGGCGATTTATGAGCACGCCGAGACTGCGGGTCTGGATCTGGACACCATGATCCACGAATCCGGCACGGCTCAACTGGAGATCAATTTCAAGCATGGCGATGCGGTGCGCCTGTCCGATCAGGTGCTGGTGTTCAAGCGCATCGTGCGACAGGTGGCGCTGAAGCACGGGGTCTACGCCACCTTCATGGCCAAGCCGATGGAGAACCAGCCGGGCAGCGCCATGCACCTGCACATCTCTGTCGTGGGTGACGACGGCAAGAACCTGTTTGCGACGCCGGATGGAAAGGATACGCCGATGTTTCGCCATTTCATTGGCGGGTTACAGACCTATCTACCCGAAATCACGCCGCTTTTTGCGCCAAATGTGAACTCGTTCCGTCGGATGCGCCCTGGGCATTCCGCGCCGATCAATGTGCAATGGGGGATTGACAACCGCTCATGCGGGCTGCGGGCGCCGATCGCTGACTGGACAGATCGCCGTATCGAGGTGCGACTGCCGGGCGCAGACGCCAACCCCTATCTGGCCATCGCCGCCAGCCTGATCAGCGGGTATCTCGGCGTGCTGGAGAGGCTGGAATCCGGACCGCCGGTCGCGGGCAACGCCTATGTCCACGCGCGCACCCTGCCCAAGACATTGGAGGAGGCGCTGGAAAGGTTCAACAGTTGCACCAAGGTGCAATCCTTGCTGGGCGAGGCCTTTGTGCGCACATTCAACGCCATCAAGGAGGCGGAGCTGGAAGCTTTTCAGGGCGTGATCAGTTCGTGGGAGCGCGACCACCTGCTCTTGAAGGTCTAGGCCATGGCGGGATTTAACGCGGGGCTGAATTTCGCGCGCTCCTACTATGTGGCGACCGCCGCGCCTGCACCGGCGCGACCCGCCTTGGAGGGCCTGGTCAAGGCTGATCTGGTGGTGGTGGGCGCTGGCTGCACCGGCCTCGCCGCCGCGCTCTATGCGGCGAAGGCGGGACGGTCCGTCGTGGTGCTGGAAGCGGGGCGCGTCGGCTGGGGCGCGTCGGGGCGCAATGGCGGCCAGATGATCCCCGGACTGCGCAAGGGCGCAGTGGAATTGGTGAAAATGCTGGGCGTCGAGCGCGCCCGCGCCCTGTTTGATCTGTCAATCGAGGCGCGCAATCTGGTGGTCGGTCTGGTCAAGGATCACGGGATAGACTGCGATCTCAGCTTGACGGGCCATCTGTTGGGCGCGCTGAAGCCTCGCGACATGGCGGCGTTCGAGGCAGAGGTTCGTTGCCTGAATGAGGTCATGGCCTATCCCCACGCCCATGTGCTGAATGCGGCGGATGCGCTTGCGGCGGTGGCCACGCCTGAGTTCTGCGGCGCTCTTGTCGACGATCTCGGCGGGCATATGCACCCCTTGAACTATACTCTGGGCCTTGCGCGGCTGGCCGAGTCCCAAGGCGTGCGAATCTGTGAAATGTCCAGGGCGGTGACGCTGGATCGCCATGCGGGCGGAGTCCGGGTGGGCGTTGAAGACGGCGCGGCGGTGGAGGCCAGCCATGCCGTGCTTGCAGGAGATGCGCTGCTGACCGGACTGTCGAGCCGGGTGAACCGTCGCATCATGCCGGTCGCCAACTACATTGTGGCGACCGAGCCGCTCCCCGATCCCCAATCGCTGATCTCAGCGGGTCGGGCAGTGTCAGACAGCCGTTTTGTGGTGGATTATTTTCGCATGACCCGTGACGGGCGACTCCTGTTCGGCGGAGGCGAGCGCTACACGCCTGATCCGCCGGCCGATATCGGCGCCTTCGTGCGCCCCTATCTGGAGCGCGCCTTCCCGCAACTCCGGGGTGTCAGGTTCGACCATGCCTGGGGCGGCATGGTGTCTGTGACTTTTTCGCGCTTGCCGCACATGGGGCGCGATGGTCCGGTGCTGTTCGCCCATGGCTATTCAGGGCAGGGGGTCTTGTTGTCGACCCTTGGGGGGAAGCTGATGGCGGATGCGCTGGACGGCGACGCCGCGCCGCTGGAGCAGTTTGCGCAGGTAGAGCCCGCGGCCTTTCCCGGCGGGGACGTGTTACGATGGCCGCTCTATGTTCTGGGCATGCTGTGGTACGCGATGCGCGACCGGCTTTAGGCTTTCGCCTCCGCCATCAGGCGGTTGGAGGCCGTCTCGATGCGGGTTTCCATCATCCGCATGAATTCGGGCCGACGCAGCCCGGCCGGGATAGGATCAAGGATTTCGAACACCACATGGCCGGGATATTTCGCCAGCCCCCTCGCGGGCCAGTAGAGACCGGAATTGGTGGCGACGGGCGAGCAGGGAACGCCCAGCTCGCGATAAAGCGCCGCGATACCGGGTTTGTAGTCTGGCGCGGCGCCGGGCAGACTGCGCGTGCCTTCGGGAAAAATGATGATCTGACGGCCCTGGTCAAACCGCTCCCTCACCGCCCTGATCAGGGCGCGCAGCGTCTTGGCGGCGCCCGAGCGGTCAATCGGAATCATGCCGATCTTGAGGGCGTACCAACCATAGATCGGCACGCTGAGCAGTTCCTGCTTCAGCACGATGGACGGGTCGGAGAGAAAATCGAAAGGCGCGACCGTATCGAGCATGCCCTGATGCTTGGCCGCGATCAGCACGCCATGTGTCGGCAGCTTGTCCAGTCCGCGCACCTCGATCGTGATGCCGCACAGAAGCCGGGCCGCGCCCATCACCAGACGGCACCAGATGCGCACAGCCGCCAGCGCATAGCGCCGGTCGACAAAGATCAGCGGCACGCCGATCACGCCAAGAACCAGAGCGACAAAGCCCATCCATCCCGTCAACAGGGCGCCGCCTATGAATTGGCGCAGGGTTGGGCGGCGTTTCGACTGAGGAGGTGTCACGCGCCCGCCCCTTCGGTATTGCCTGCGGGCTCCTGCGGCCGGCGCCCGGCGGAGCGGATGATTTCACGTCCCAGGATCGCCAGATATTTGCAGTACTCGATCACGAGGCGCCGGG
>CAIOJR010000223.1 GCA_903858685.1 uncultured Caulobacterales bacterium
AAAATCAGGGGATAGAGTTCGGAGTTGGAGGCCAGGACAGACGTCGAGGCCGGAGTGAAGCGCTCTCCCTCCGCCGTCGTGATCTTTCCGCCCGCCTCGGCGATCAGAACCGCGCCCGCCGCCATATCCCAGGGCGCCAGATCACGCTCCCAGAAGCCGTCGAACCGGCCGGCCGCCACATAGGCCAGATCCAGAGCGGCGGCGCCAAACCGGCGCACGCCCGCCACCCGTTGCGAAATCTGATGCAGCTCCTTCAGGAACTGCCCATGGCCGCCCTTGCCCAGAAATGGAATGCCGGTCGCCAGCACGGCTTCGTCCAGATGCTTGCGCGCAGCGACGCGCAAGCGCTTCTCATTGTTCAGAAAGGCGCCCTTGCCCTTCTCCGCCCAGAAGGTCTCATTGGAGATGGGGTTGAACACCAGACCGGCCACCAGTTCGCCGTCACGCTCCAGCGCGACCGATATGGCGAAGTGCGGAATCGCGTGGAGGAAATTGGTCGTGCCGTCCAGCGGATCGATAATCCAGCGGTGCGTCTTGTCCGTTCCTTCGACCGCGCCGCGCTCCTCCGCGAGGAAGCCATAGCCAGGACGGGCCTTGGACAGTTCTTCGATCAACACCTGTTCAGCCTTGGTGTCGGCTGCGCTGACGAAATCGGCGGGTCCCTTGCGGGACACCTGAAGTTCGCCCACCTCGCCAAAATCGCGCGCCAGCTTTCGCCCGGCCTTGCGGGCGGCGTCGATCATGACTTGAACGAGGGTGGAAGGGGTGGTCATGGGAAATGTCACGTCCGCGAAGGATCAGAAGAGCGGCGGAACCTAATGCCTTGCGCACAAAAGGAAAAGCCGCAATCGCCGCTCACCGGTCGGTTGTCAACGCCCCAGCGCCCGCTTTACCGCCGCCAGGGCGGCTTCCCGATCTGTATCCGACAGCCGGACCACCTCGCCCTGGCCCCAGACCGGCCCCGGCCAGCAGGCGTCGTCGGCGCGTCGCCCCACGACGTGCCAGTGCAGTTGAGGAACAAGATTGCCCAGATTGGCAAGGTTCAGCTTCTCTACCGGCCGCCCCAGCTCAGACCCCAAGGCCCGCACGGCGCGACCGGCAAAGGCCAGTTCCGCCAACAGCATGGTCTGGTCGACCGAGGCCAGATCAAACAGCTCCACCGCTCCGGCGCGGCGCGGAATCAGCACAAGCCAAGGGAAACGCGCATCGTCCTGAAGACGAACGTCGGACAGGCTGAGCCGCGCCACAGGAAACGAACTGGCCTCTATGCGAGGATCAATGACGAACTCAGCCACGACGTGGAACCGCCGCCCAATAGTCGAGATCGAGCACGACCTCGGCAGGATAGGCGCCTGACGCGTCCTTGTCGGGGAAATCGGCGCATGGCCGATCCCGGGTCGCCACCAAACGCAGCCGAAGCGCGCCCACATCATCCCGGCCGGCAAGGGTTTGAGCGTCCAGAACCTCACTCCAGGCGAAGAGCGTGCCGCCTGCAAAATAAGGGTTCACATGGCGACCGGCATTGATCCCAAGAATCAGTCCGGCATTTTCCAACCCGTTGAAGCTCAGACTCCGCGCCGTGGAAATCACCACGCCGCCATAGACGAGCCTGCGTCCGCTGGGGTCCTTGTTCCGCTCGAACTGATTGAAGTGCACCTTGGCGGTGTTCTGATAGAGACGCGTCGCCATCTGGGCCTCCGCCTCCTCGACCACCATGCCGTCCACATGGTCGATCTTCTCTCCCACCTCGTAGTCTTCAAAGGCGTGCGGCGCGCCGGCGACGTCAAAATCATAGGCGGAAAAGTTCAGACCGGCGGGTACGACCAGATCCGCCGCCGGAACACAGGCCGCGGTGCGAGGCGCAGAGTCGGCCGGCGCGGGCGAAGCGGCGTCACGCTTGCGCACCAGGACCCAACGCACATAGGACAGAACCGGCAGTCCATATTGGTTGATCCCCGTCGTGCGCACATAGACCACGCCGGTCTTGCCGTTGGAGGTTTCCTTCACGCCGAGCACCTCAGAGCTCGCCGACAGGGTGTCGCCAGAATGGACGGACGCCAGAAAGCGACCCTGCGCATAGCCCAGATTGGCCACGGCGTTGAGGCTGATATCAGGAACCGTCTTGCCGAACACGACATGGAAGACGAGTAGCGGATCAAGCGGCGCGGGCGCCAGACCGCAGGACCGGGCGAAGGGCGCGGAGGAAAACAAGGCGTGCCGGCCGCCGGACAGCGCCAGGGTCAAGGCGGCGTCGCCATCGCTGACCGTGCGCGGCGTGGCGTGGTTCAAAATCTGGCCGGGCCTGAAGTCCTCGAAATAGCGTCCGGGATTGGTCTTTATCGACTTCGGGCTCATGGTCGGCGCGGCTCCCGGTGAACTGGTCTGGTATGCGGCTTTAACCTCAAGCCGCGTCAGGCGCCAGTCTTGCGCGCCTGATGCGACCTATGACGATTGGGGAACTTGCCCGCAGGCCCATAGAGGTCTAGACCGCGCGCGACCCATCAAACTGTGACCTGTGGAGAATAGATATGTCGCGAGCGAAAATCGCCCTGATCGGCGCCGGCATGATCGGCGGCACCCTGGCCCACGTGGCCGCCCGTGAAGCCCTTGGCGACATTATCCTGTTCGACATCGCCGAAGGCACCCCCCAGGGGAAGGCGCTGGACATTGCCGAGGCCAGCCCCGTTTTCGGCGCTGACAGCGCGCTTCGCGGCGCCAATGACTATGCCGACATCGCCGGCGCCGATGTCTGCATCGTCACGGCGGGCGTGCCGCGCAAGCCGGGCATGAGCCGCGACGACCTGCTGGGCATCAATCTGAAGGTCATGAAGGCCGTCGGCGAGGGCATCAAGACGCATGCGCCGAACGCCTTTGTCATCTGCATCACCAACCCGCTGGACGCCATGGTCTGGGCGCTTCGTGAGTTCTCCGGCCTGCCGCATGAAAAGATCGTCGGCATGGCGGGCGTGCTGGACTCCGCCCGTTTCCGCTATTTCCTGGCTGAAAAGACGAAGGTTTCAGTGCAGGACATTCACGCCTGGACGCTGGGCGGACATGGCGATGACATGGTGCCGATGGTGCGCCACTCCACCATCGGCGGCCTGCCCCTGCCCGCCGCCGTGACGGCAGGTCTGCTGTCCCAGGCTGAGCTTGACTCCATCGTCGACCGCACCCGCAAGGGCGGCGGCGAAATCGTCGCCCTGCTCAAGACCGGCTCCGCCTTCTATGCGCCCGCCGAAAGCGCCATCGCCATGGCCAAGTCCTACCTCAAGAATGAGCGTCGCGTCCTGCCCTGCGCCGTCCATCTGAACGGCGAATACGGCCTGAAGGACATGTATGTCGGCGTTCCCGCCCTGATCGGCGAAAACGGCGTCGAGAAGGTGCTGGAGTTTGAACTGAACGATGCTGAAAAGGCCATGTTCGCCAAATCGGTCGAGTCGGTGAACGGCCTGATCGCCGCCTGCAAGACGATCGATCCCTCGCTCGCCTAACAGGCCTGAACACTGTCCTCTGGCCGGGTTCGCCCGGCCAGTCCGTCGCAATAGCCATAGCCGGCGGGTCGAAGATTTCCGGCGGGGTCTGGTATTCTGGCGCAGGGAGATTATCTCTGCGCCTTGCCCTTCCCGCCCATAATCGCCCAAGGCCTGATAGTGACCGACCACGCCGCCTTTCCGGACATTCCCCATGGCGACGATCACCTCGCCACCTTCCAGCTGGAGGGGGAACTGGTGCGTGGGCGCGTCATACGGCTGGGCGGCGTGATCGACGAGATCCTGACCCGGCACGACTATCCCGAAGCGGTGGCCAACCTGTTGGGCGAGGCCTGCACCCTGGCCGCCCTCGTTGGCTCCAGCCTCAAATTTCAAGGCCGTTTGATTGTTCAGGCCCAGGGGGACGGCCCTGTCAGCTATGTCGTCGCCGACTACGACACAACCGGCGCCCTGCGCGGCTATTGCCAATATGATTCGGCGCGCGTGGCGGAGGCCGGCAAAGGCTTTGCGCGCCCCGGCGCGAAGAGTCTTCTGGGCGAAGGCCTGTTCATCATGACCATCGACCCCGCCAATATGAAGGACCGCTATCAGGGGGTCGTCGCCATCGAGGGCGAGACCCTGGCCCTGTGCGCTGAAACCTATTTTTCCCAGTCTGAACAGGCCCCGGCGCGGATCCGACTGTCGACCGCTCAATTGACTATGGGCGCCTCTACCACCTGGCGAGCGGGCGGTGTGATGATCCAGAACATCGCCAATGATGAAAGCCGGGAAAACACACACGAAGCCTGGCGCACGGCCGAGGCCCTGTTCGCCACCATCGCCGAAGATGAGCTTGTCGATCCCACCATTTCAACCGCCACACTTCTCTTCCGCCTGTTCCATGAAGAGGGCGTCCGGCTCTATCCCCCCACGCCTCTAAGCGCCTTTTGCCGCTGTTCAGAAGAGCGAGTCGTGGGCATGCTGGGCAGCTTTCCGGCGGAAGAGGTGCAAAATATGGCCGAGGCGGACGGCATCATCCGCGTCACCTGCGAATACTGTTCTCGCGCCTACGAAATCGCGCCGGATTCCATTGACCGGCCCTGACCCGCGCTACCTTTTAACGGAAATCAGGCCGCGTAAGCCCGTAGGAACAAGGTGGCCACCGTCTGCGCCCGACGCCCCTGGGCCGGCGCATCCAGACTATTGCGCTGGCCGGTCAGGACCAGCAGCTGCAAACCGCCCACCGCCAGGCCGGCGAACATTTCGGCCGCCTCAAGCGGATCATCCACCTTGAGGTCGCCGCGCGCGGCAAGGGTGGAAATGAAGTCGGCAAGCCTGTGTCGCGCGGCGATGATGCCTGCCTGATAAATGATCTCGGCCAGGTCCGGCAGGTCCAATGAACCGGTCACGGCCAATCGCATGATCTCCCCATAGGGCGCGGTCAGAACCGACTGGATCATGGCTTCGGCGTAGAGGGTCAAGGTCGCGTGGGGGTTTTCAAGCGCATTTGCAGCGTCCAATGGCAGGGTCAATTCGGCGCAACGCCGCGACAGCAGCGTGCGAACCAGCTGGGTCTTGGAGCCGTAGTGATTATAGACGGTCTGCTTGGAGACCTTGGCGCGGCGCGCGACCTCTTCCAATGGCGCTGACAGTCCGCGTTCAGACAGCACTTCAGCCGCAGCGATCAGTATGGCTTCGGATTTGCGGGCGTCGATCTGGCCTCTGGCTCTGGGCATAAGCAGTTAGCACTCAAGAAATTACAAATGACAGTGAGACCACCAATGGTTTCGCAGCTGCATCCTATATCTAACGTCTCGGAGACCAAAAAAAAGACATGAGACAAAATATAAATTGCAAAATTATTCCAATTGACGTGCGGCATGACGGAAGAAAAATGAATTCAAGACAAAACTATATTTGAAACAATCAATGGTGTCGCAAGAATTCTCCAAATACATGCTCAAATAATAATTTTATTGCTCGAAACCTGTCGACAGTGTTTTGACGCACCCCTATCGACGAGAAGGGCCTACAGGCCAGGCACGACCTGCGCCGTCACGCCCCGGGGAGGAGGGAGGGCGCGAAATTCGCAGGCCGTGCCGACCGATCTAGCCATCAATCCCATCTCAGCCGAACAAGGGCCAATTCGACGGCCCCCGCTGGACTCGACCTGCAGACCACAGATCCTGATGAGACGATCTTTCACAACAGGGAGATGAATCTGATCAGCGCCGCACAGACCCAAGGATACGCCGCCGCCCGATACACACCCGCAGGCTCTCCCTGCCATGGCCTCTTTGTGCGGCACAGGCGCCCGGCGCGTCTATCAAGGGCGCATGACAATTGACGACAGGCTCCTCGGCGCCAAAATGAAAGGCGCCCGGGAGACCCGGGCGCCTTCACTTGGCTCAGATTTTCTAGGGCTACCCTTAGGGAACCTGAATCAGGCCTCTTCAGCTTCACGCCGGGTCAGGTCTTCGCCCGTTTCCTGGTCGACAACCTTCATCGACAATTTCGTCTTGCCGCGGTCGTCAAAGCCGATGAGCTTGACCTTCACTTCCTGACCTTCGGTCAGGACGTCGGACACCCGGCCAACCTTTTCCTTCGAGATCTGGCTGATGTGAACCAGCCCGTCGCGGGCGCCGAAAAAGTTCACGAAGGCGCCGAAATCAACGACCTTCACGACCTTGCCTGTATAGACCGCACCGACTTCCGGCTCTTGGGTGATCGACTTGATCCAGTCCAGAGCGGCCTTGATCTTGTGGGAGTCGCTGGCGGAGACCTTCACCGAGCCATCGTCTTCGATGTTCACCTTGGCGCCCGTCTTTTCCACGATCTCGCGGATCACCTTGCCGCCTGAACCGATCACGTCGCGGATCTTGTCAGTCGGAATGGTGATGGTCTCGATCTTTGGCGCATATTCCCCGATCTCTTCACGGGCGCCCTGGATCGCCTTGCCCATCTCTTCGAGAATGTGCAGACGACCAGCCTTAGCCTGATGCAGGGCCTTGTTCATGATCTCCTCGGTGATGCCGGGGATCTTGATGTCCATCTGCAGCGAAGTGATGCCGTCAGCGGTGCCCGCGACCTTGAAGTCCATGTCGCCCAGGTGGTCTTCATCACCCAGAATGTCCGACAGGACCGCATAGCCGTCCTTTTCCAGGATCAGGCCCATGGCGATGCCCGACACCGGCTTCTTCAAAGGCACCCCGGCGTCCATCAGGGCCAGCGACGATCCGCAGACCGTGGCCATGGAGGACGACCCGTTGGACTCGGTGATTTCCGAGACCAGTCGCACCGTATAGGGGAACTCGTCCGCCTTGGGCAGCATCGGGCGGATGGCGCGCCAGGCGAGCTTTCCGTGACCGATTTCGCGGCGTCCGGGCGACCCCATGCGGCCCACTTCACCGACCGAATAGGGAGGGAAGTTGTAATGCAGCAGGAAGCGTTCCTTGTAGGTGCCCTCCAGCGCGTCGATCCACTGCTCGTCCTCGCCGGTGCCCAGGGTGGCCACGACCAGAGCCTGGGTTTCGCCGCGCGTGAACAGAGCCGAACCATGGGTGCGCGGCAGAACCGACACTTCCGAAACAATCTGTCGCACCTTGTCGAGCGCGCGACCATCGACGCGACGGCCATGCTCGATGATGTCGCGACGCAGAACATCGGCTTCGCATTCCTTGAACGCAGAGCTGAACTTGGCGGACTCGACGCCTTCAGGATTGGCGTCCGACTTGACCAGGGCCGCAGCGGCCTTGGCCTTTGCAGCGCCGACGGCGTCATGACGCTCAGCC
>CAIOJR010000224.1 GCA_903858685.1 uncultured Caulobacterales bacterium
CCATCAGTCTGGGTCAGGGCCGCGCCATCGACGCTCTGGACGACGCTCTTCCGCGGCTGCACGCCCTCGAGCCCGATGGGATTTGCCATGTGGCTGGGCGCAAGGTGACCACCCCGCCCGATGCGCGCCGTCTGGTCCGCGCCGTCGCCGCCGCGTTCGACGGTCGCATGGCGGCGATCGAGGGACGCCACTCCCGCGCGGTTTGACGGACCCATGGTCAGGCTGGCATCTGGGCGCAGCACGCATCGCCCCGGCCCGGACGCCACGCCATGACCTCTTCCGACGTTTCCGCCTATGCCGACTGGATCGGACGTGAGCGCAGGCGCACCGATATCCTCGCCCGCAGTGATGTGGCGCGTATGGCGGCCCTGTTCGACCGCGAGGAAACCCCGCGCATCCTGCCGCCCGCCTGGCACTGGGGCGCGCTGACCGAGACGGATCGCCAGTCCCGCATCGGTTCGGACGGCCACCCGGCGCGCGGGGCCTTCATGCCCCCCATTCCCGCGCCGCTACGCATGTTTGCGCAAGCGGAGATGCGCTTTTTCGCAGAGGTGCAGGTGGGCGTGGCGACTGAACTGCACGAACAGGTCGCCTCTGTGGTGGAAAAGACCGGCAGGGCGGGCGTCCTGACCTTTGTGGAGCTGAAGCGCCGTCTCTCGCAGGACGGAATGGTGCGTCTGGAGGAGACCCAGACCATTGTCTATCGGGACCGCGCGCCCGGTCCCGCGCCGGCGCCAACCCTTGTTGCGCCGACCCAACCGGCTCAGTGGCGGCGCACCATCAGGCCCGATCCGGTTTTGCTGTTTCGCTTTTCCGCGGCCACATTCAATAGCCATCGCATCCATTATGACCGGCCTTACGCCATGGACGTAGAGGCCTATCCGGCCCTGGTGGTGCACGGGCCGCTGATCGCCCTATCCCTGCTGGAGGCCCTGCATGGGGCGGTTGGCGGGGCGCAGGTGCGCGGCTTCAGCTTTCGCGCGCTTCGGCCCCTGTTCGACAATGCGCCATTCGAGGTCTGCGGGACCCTGGACGGCGCGCTCGCGAACCTGTGGGCTGAGGCGCCTGACGGCGGGGTGGCGATGAGCGCGCAGGCGCAACTCGGTCCCTACTGAGGCTCAGCGCGGTCGGCTTGGGAGGCGATAGGGCACGACACGCCGCTCGTGCGGCGGAACGATCAGAGGACGGTCGACGGGCGGAAAGGCGCGCTGGCCGCAATCGTCCCGCTCGCAGATCCGGCAGCTGACCCCGATGCGCGCGGGCGGCGCGTGCAGGTCGACCCCTTGTGAATAGACCACCTGGTCTGCGTGACGCAGTTCGCAGCCCAGCCCGAGCACGAAGCGCCGGTCGGGCACCAGATAGGATCCTGAGGGCTTTGTGGTGCTGCGCGCCACGCACAGATAGCGACCGCCATCGGGCATTTCCGCCACCTGAATCAGATACCGGTCCGGCGCGCCGATCGCATCATGCACATTCCAAAGCGGACAGGCGCCGCCAAAGCGCGCGAAGCGGAACCTTGTGGCGCTGTGGCGCTTGGTGATGTTGCCCGCATGGTCCAGCCGCACAAAATAGAAGGGCACCCCGCGCAGAGCGGCCCGTTGCAGGGTGCTCAACCGATGGCAGACCTGTTCCAGACTGACCTGATACATCAGGGCCAGCCGGTCCAGATCATGCCGCGTTTCGCGCGCTGAACCCGCAAAATGGCGATAGGGCATCAGAAGCGCGCCGGCGGCGTAATTGCCAAGCCCTATGCGGCACACATCCACCGCTGCGCGCGTGCGAAACCCGCTCAGGCGAAGTTCAGTCTCGATCTCGGTCGACAGGAGCGTGGACACCAGATGATAGGCCATCTGGAAACTTCGCGTCGTGGGCGGTTGGGCCGGATTGATGCTGAGCGTGCGGGTCGCGCGATCATAGGAGCGCATCACATCGGCTTCGGCGCTGTGGCGAACCTCCACATTGAGCGCGGTTTGAAGATAGGTCTCCAGAAGGCTTTCCAGCGGCGCGCCGGAACCGATCTTCACAAGTTCGGCCAGATCCTCTGCGGCTGTGTCCAGACTGTCGACATAGTTGTCCTTGTCCTGGAAGAAGTCGCGGACCTCTTCATAGGGCAGGAGCGAGCTTGCGGCGGCGGTTTCATCCAGGGCAATCGCCTCGTCGGTCAGGTTCAGTCGCTCATTGAGTCGTTGATAGGAGCGTTGCAGCGCCAGAAATCGTTTTACAAAAGTTGGCGCCGCCGTGGCCAGCCGCTTGAGTTCGGCCAGTGGAACGGCGGGTCCGCCCTCGCTGGATTCCGCCAGGGCGCCTTTCAGATCGGCGATCAGACGGTGGTCGCTATCGACCTCAAACAGCTCAGTCGGCACATTGAACGCGTCGATCAAGGCCACCAAAACCCTAGGCGTAACAGGGCGTTGATTACTTTCGATCTGGGACAGGTAGCTGATCGACACGCCTAGCCGTTTGGCGCAATCCTCCAGCCTCCAACCCTGCTCTTCGCGCAGTTCACGGACCTTCTGGCCGATGTAAAGTTTAGAGCCCATTTTTCAATTTCACAAAACCGCCTGCAAATCCGGGCATTTTTTTGCACATTCCAATTTGAATTTCACCTGATTTGCAAAAATATAGGGATGTCGCATAAATGCTCGCGGCGCATGCCGGCGGGCCTGGAGAGGCGCCGCCGGAACGGCCTTACCTAACGGAGGTCGTGGCGCCTAACCCTGGGGAGAGAAGTCGCCATGACGGCTCTGACACTTGCCTGCTCACGCACCATCCGCATCTCTGAAGCCAAGCGCCGGTTTGGCCTGACGGAGCGCGCCATCCGCTTCTATGAGGAGCGTGGCCTGATCGAGGTTGATCGGGACATGCAGAACCAGCGCTGCTTCGATGAAGCGGCCCAGCGCCGTCTGCACTGGATCTCTTCGCTGCGCGCCGCCAACCTGCCTCTGCGCGATATCCAGTATATTCTGGAAGTCGAGGACAAGAACGCCATGGGCGCCCAGGTGGCGGTGGATCGACTGCGCCATCAGCGCGGCGAACTGCTCAGCCAGCTGAACGCCCTTGACGCCGTGGCCTCGACCTTTGAATCGGCGGCGCGGACGGGCGTCGCGGCCTGACGTCATTGCATGACGGCCCTGCCGGGGTCGGCGGGGCCGGGGCGCACCGGTTAAAGGCCGCCCCGCTCCAGACCGCGCAGGATCTGGACCACCTCTTCGATGGCGCGGACATCGGGAGCTTTCAGACCGGGCATGTCAAACCCCATGGCCTGCGCCTTGTTCGCCGCCTCGCCTGTCAGGCTGGACAAAGGGGCGGGTTGGCTGAATGAGCCGTGCACCTCGCGCACGCCCGTGCGGCGGATGGTGTCGGCGACATTGGCGGTATTGAGGCCAGCGCCTGCCATGACGCTGATCCGGCCCCTTGACTGCACCACCAGCCCGGCAATCGCCTCAGCCCCGTCCGGGGCTGTCAGCGCGCCGCCAGAGGTCAGCACCCGTTCGAATCCGAGGGATATGGCGGCCTCCAGCGCCGTGTGGAGATCAGGCGTCAGATCAATGGCGCGCTGAAGGGTCGCCGCCATGCCGTCAGCATGTCGCACCAGGGTTTCCAGCACCTGCGCGTCCAGCTCTCCAGACTGACGCGACGCGCCCAGTACGACCCCGGCAAGACCGGCCGCGCGCGCGGCGTCAATCTCGTGCAGCATGGCGTCCACCTCGGCTTGAGAAAAGCAGAAGTCGCCCGGCCTGGGGCGGATCATGGCGTAGACGGGCACCTTCAACCCTGCCGCCTGACGCATCAGCCCGGGCGAGGGGGTCAGGCCCTGCAAGGACAGGGAAGAACAAAGCTCGATCCGGTCCGCGCCAGCTTGCACGGCCTTGATGAGGCCGGTGGGGCTGTCGAGGCAGACTTCCAGGGTCAGGCGATGCGTCATCAGGCGCGCTCCAGCTTTGCGGCGCCTCTTGCGCAGGCGCAGGACCCGATCAGTCGGCTCAGGGACGGATCAGTCTGGCCGGGTCGCTCGATTTCATATTGGATCGACCGGGATGCTGCATAGGGCAAGGCAAGGAAATCGACACATGACCGATCGCAGGAACCTGATCCGGGGCGCAGTGGCGGGCGCAGGCCTTGTGCTGGCCTCGGCCGGGCGCAGTCTGGCGCAATTCTCGTCTCCGCCTCATGCGGTCAGGCCCGTAAGGCTGCAAAAGCCCTGTGTGGTCTCCACCTGGGACTTCGGCGTCGCTGCAAATCTGGCGGCCTGGGAGGTTCTGTCCAAGGGCGGCCGGGCGCTGGACGCCGTGGAGGCCGGCGCCCGTGTTCCGGAGGCGGATCTGAGCAATCACAGCGTGGGGCGGGCGGGCTATCCCGACCGCGACGGCCATGTGACGCTTGACGCCAGCATCATGGATGAAACAGGCGGATGCGGCGCTGTGGCCGGGTTGGAGCATATCGCCCATCCCATATCCGTGGCGCGCAGGGTGATGGAGCGCACCCCTCATGTCCTGCTGGTCGGCGACGGCGCGCTTCAGTTCGCCATCGAACAGGGTTTTGCACCGGAGGAATTGCTGACCCCTGAGTCGCGCGCAGCATGGGAGGAATGGCGCAAGTCCAGCAAATACCAGCCCCGGGCCAATAGTGAGGTGGGGGATTATGGCGCGCAGAAGGGCGATCGCCGCGACCGGCCCGGGAGCGCGAACAATCATGACACGATCGGCATCCTGGCCATGGACGCCAACGGCGACCTGTCGGGCGCCTGTACGACCAGCGGCATGGCGTGGAAACTGCGCGGGCGGGTCGGGGACAGTCCGATCATCGGCGCGGGCCTCTATGTTGACAACGCGGTCGGCGCCGCCACCTCGACCGGCGTCGGCGAGGAGGTGATCCGCAATGTCGGCAGTTTCCTGGTGGTGGAACTGATGCGGCAGGGGCGCAGCCCGCAGGCCGCCTGCGAGGAGGCGGTCGCGCGCATTGTCAGGCGCAAACCGCAGGCGCGCGATCTTCAGGTCGGCTTTCTGGCGCTAAGCAAGTCGGGTGAGACGGGCGCTTTCGCCATTCAGTCCGGCTTCAACTATGCGCTTTGCGACGCTGCGTCCCAGAAACAGCTTCTGGGCGCCAACAGTGTCTATCAGGCCTGAACCGAAAGGGTCGCCAGCGGGTTCTGCGGCTGCGCATCCGGGTCGAGAACCTTGGCCATGGCGCTGAGCAGGCCCGCCGCAGAGACAGGTTTTGACAGGTGCAGATCCGCACCCGCTGCATAACTTTGCGCCAGATGCTCGGCCAGGGCATTGGCGCTGAACATGATCACCGGCGTGGGGGCGAGGTTTTGCTCGGCTTCCAGGGTGCGGATGGCGCGCGTGGCGGCCACGCCGTCCATGACCGGCATCTGCATATCCATCAGGATCAGGTCGAAGGACTTCGCGCGGAAGGCGTCGACCGCCTCCTGCCCGTTTTCGGCCATGGTCAGCTGAGCGCCGACGCCCCGCAGGATCAGGTCCACCACCTTGCGGTTGGTCGGGTGGTCGTCCACCACAAGCACGCAAAGGCCCGCATCCGTCGAGGCGGCGTGCAGCACCGGCTCGGCCGCCCTGTCCGGCGTAGCGGCGGCGGGCAGGGGGAGCGTGACCTTGAAGGTGGAGCCTTCCCCTGGGCGGCTGTCGCAGTCGAACGCACCGCCCATAAAGGCCGCCAATTCCCGGATAATGGCCAGGCCAAGGCCTGAGCCGCCGAAGCGGCGTGTGATGGAGCTGTCGGCCTGCTCAAACCGGTCGAACAGTCGCTCCTTTTCGGCGGGGTCAAAGCCGACGCCGGTGTCGGCGACAACAATGTCAAAATCGTTGTCTCCGGCGCCGCTGACGCGGACCATGACCTGGCCTTCATTGGTGAATTTGACGGCGTTGGAAACCAGATTGGACAGGATCTGCTTGACCCGGGTCACGTCGCCACTCACCCAAGTCTCGGCTTGAGGCGCGATCTCTGTCCAGAGCAGAATGCCCTTTTCGTCCGCCGTCAACGTATTCAGGGCGACGATGGAGCGCACGGCGTCTGCAAGATGGAAAGGCTTGGATTCGAGCTCTACGCGGCCGGATTCGATGCGCGCGAGATCAAGCATGTCGGCCAGAAGGTGCGACAGGGTGTCGGCGGACGCCTTGATGGTCTCGACCATGTCCAGTTCCGCCTCGCCGAGCGGGGCGCGGGACAGCACGTCGGCTATGGCGACGACCCCGTTCAGAGGTGTGCGGATTTCATGGCTCATGGTGGCCAGGAAGGTCGACTTTGCCTTGTTGGCGGCTTCAGCCTCTTCGCGCGCCCGGCTGAGGGTGAGATTGGTGCGGCGCAGCTTGGCTTCGGTCCGCTTCATTTCGGTGATTCGATGCTGCACTACGACCAGCTTGGCTTCGCCGGCGCCCTCGAGCCGGCTCGCCACCAGTTTGAACCATTCCGATTGCGGGGTCATGTCGGAGCGGAAGGCGAAGGACAGGCGCTGCTCCTCTCCATCGAGCACACGCTTCAAGCCTCGCGCCAGCGCTCTTCCCTGCCGCCCTGGCATGTTGTTGCAATGGTCCTGGAAATGAGTTCCGACAAGCTTACCCTCGAACAGTTGCAGCTGTTGAATGCGTTCGCGCCAGACCCGGTTGGCGGCGATGATCTTACCCTTGCCGTCGACGACGCCAATTCGGGCGTCAATGGCGTCGATGACGCCGGTCGCAAAGCTCTTTTGCTCCTCCAGCGCCACCATATTGGCGTGATTGGAAGCAGCGGACAGGACGGTGTAATAGATCAGCACGCCGACCGCCGCCATGAAGCTGTACAGTTGCAGGCCGTGAAAATGGCTGAACAGCACAGGCATGAGCAGCATCAGGATGGCCGGAGGCGCACTGCTGGCCAGCAAAGGGAGCCGTGAACGATAGTTGAAACTCTGGGCGTGGATGAGTTGACCGGCGGTCACCGCCATGGCGACAAGTTGCAGGGCCGGCGCCCCGCTCAGCCAATACATCAGCGCCGAGCCGCTCCAGACGAAAGTCTCGAGCAATATGGCCGCCACGACCATGACACGCTGTGGCTGGGAGAGCGTGCGGTCATCGTCCGCCCTTGAGCAGACAAACGCACAGAGAATCAGCGCGAAGATGCTGGCGAAAAACCAGCCCAAGCCGGCGAGCGGCGTCAGATTGGCGCCCAGAACCAGGGCGCAGACGATGGTGCTGATCCCGCGCGTCCGCTCCGAGCGGCGGGCGTTACGCGCAGCGGCGTCTATGCCGTCATCCAGACTCAATCTGTGCGCCGTCAAAACACTTTCACCCGCGGGCTCGGTCCAGTTGTTAGCTTCGTAGCGTCCGCGCGATGCCTTGCGAACGATTTCCAACGGCTAACTTAGATTGGGATCATTGAAAAAGAGTATCGGGCCGGCGTCGTTTGAGGCTCTGCGGGCGCATTAAGTCTTCAGACGCTGGGCGCGGCGCCGCCTATGGCAAGACGCCGCGCCATGGCGATCATAGCAGATCGCCGCCGGCTGCAGACGCGGTGGTTCCGTGCTGCTGATAGGCCTTGATCACATTGCGCCCAACCGTCCAGCGATGCACTTCGTCCGGGCCGTCCACCAGCCGTTGCGAGCGGATATGGGTGTACCAGCGCGCCAGCGGCGTATCATGGCTGTAGCCCAGGGCCCCGTGAAGCTGGATCGCGGTGTCCACCACCTTGTGCACCATATGGGCCAGGAAGACCTTGGCGATGGAGTTCTCCTGTCGCAGGTCGAGGCCCTTTTCGGCCTTGTAAGCGATGTGGAGCAGCATGAGTCGGGCCATGTAGAGCTCGCTGGCGCAATCGGCGAGCATCCACTGCACGCCCTGCCGCTCCGACAATAGCTTGCCGAAGGTGGAGCGTTGGGTGACGTGGGCGGTCGCCAGATCGAGCGCCCTCTGGGCCATGGCGATATTGTGCATCCCGTGGCGAAGACGCCCGTAAGCCAGTCGGTGCTGACCCATGTTGAAGCCATTGCCTTCGCCGCCGAGCAGGTTCTCGTCGGGGATCACAAGGTTCTTGATCTCGATTTCAGAATGTCCGCCGCCCATCAGTTTCGACAATGGGCCTTCCGAGGCCATGGTGGCGATGTCGCGCTTGATCACATAGCCCGGATTGGGAAGTTCCACGATGAAGGTGGAATAGCGCCGGTGGCGCGGCGCATCGGGGCTGGTCATCGCCATGACCACGGCGATGTCAGCGGCGCTGGCGGCGGAGGAGAACCATTTCTCGCCGTTCAGCACCCAATTGCCCTTCCCGTCCCGCACAGCGCGGGTCTGCATGCCGGTGGCGTCGGCGCCCGCCGCCTTTTCGGTCATGGAGTAGCAGACGCGCTTGTCGCCATTCAGAAGAGGCTTGAGATACTTTTCCTTCTGGAAGTCGGAACCATGCGCCAGAAGGGTGAGCATGGTGGCGTCGTCCGGTCCCTGGCTGTTCATGGCCAGGGCGCCCAGATGGCTTTGCCCCAGCTCCATCTGGACCAGCGCATTGGCCAGAGGGCCAAGCCCCATGCCGCCATGGTCGACCGGGATGAAGGGCAGCCACAGGCCCTGCGCGCGCGCCTTGGCCCGCAACGCCGTCAGGACGCCCTTATAGTCCTGGCTTTTGGCCAGTTCGGCCTCGGCGGGGATGCACTCGTCCTGCACGAACTGGCGCACGCGCTCGCGCATGGCCTTGGCCTCTTCGGGAATTTCAAAATCAATGGACATGGTCTTCTCCCTTGGCGCCGGGAGCCGCTGTTCTGGATCCGGCTGTCTCTTCGCGCCTTGGCCACAACTGTCTACGCGCTGCGGCCTTGCGTAAAGCGGCGCCGTAACGGCAAACGACGCCCTGGCCACACAAAGGCTTCGCTGACGTTGCGGAAATAGGTTCAGACTGTGATGCGACAGCTGGCCCCGGCGCCTGGAGAGACCGGCTGCATCTGGAGGACGCTTATGATCGAGACTGCTGACTTCACCTGCGTGCTCTATGCCGTCGCCGATCACATTGCACGGATCACCCTGAACCGGCCGCAGCGTCGCAATGCGCTCAACCCGCGCGCCTATGCCGAGATTGAAGCCGCGTTTCGCCACGCCAGCGCAGATCCGGACGTGCGTTGCGTGCTGGTCACCGGCGCCGATCCCGCCTTCTGCTCCGGCGAGGATGTGAAGGAGATGATGACCGCGGATCGCCCCCCGGAGACGGAACGCACGCGGCGGGTCACATTTGCGCCGACGCCCGCCGCCATGGCCGCGATTGACTGCACAAAGCCGGTGGTCGCAGCGGTCAATGGCCCCGCCGTGGGCTGGGGCATGGAGCTCGCCCTCTATGCCGATATCCGCATCGCGTCCGAGCGCGCCGTCTTTGCCGAGCTGTTCATCAAGCGCGGGCTGGTCTGTGACGTTGGCGGCTTCTGGAAACTGCCCTCCCTCGTCGGCCCGGCCAAGGCGGCGGAGCTGTTGTTCACCGGCGCGCCGATTGACGCCGCCGAGGCGGGCCGGATCGGACTGGTCAGCTATGTCACGCCTCATGAGCAATTGATGTCGCGCGCCGAAACCCTGGCCCGCGACATCGCTGCCAATTCGCCCCTGGCCCTGGGCTATATGAAGGCGGGATTGCGCAAGGTCACGGCGGGCGATCCGGCTGAAATCGGCGCCTGGGCCATCGAGATCATCTATCGCCTGTTCGAAACCGAAGATCACCGCGAGGGTGTGCGCAGCTTTCTGGAAAAGCGCGCGCCGGTCTTTACGGGGCGCTAGAATTTGTCCGCAAAAAAGTGGAATCCGGATCTTCCCGTCCAGACAAGCGCGCATCGAAAAAATCTGGCGTCTGATCGGTTCCGTCTGAACCTGACAGGCGCCAGGCGCCAGGCGACAGGCGCAGCAAGGTCGGTTCGTCACATTCACCCCTGTCTTTCGGAGTCTCCCATGCACCTGACCACGCCGCGCATTGCGCCCCTGTCCGTCGATGATCTGACCGCCGAGCAGCAGGCGGTGCTGGCGCCCCTGATGGCGCGCGGTCCGGTCGCGGGTCGCACAGAGGTGCTGAACATCTTCCGGACGCTGGCTCATGATCCGGAGGCGCTGAAAGCCTTTCTGGCCTGGGGCAGCTATATTCTCAGCCGCAAGAATGCGCTCGCGGCGCGGGAGCGCGAAATCGTCATCCTGCGCATCGGGTTTCTCTGTCGCGCAGGTTATGAATGGACCCAGCATCTGGAGATCGGCCTGGCCAGCGGTCTGACCTCCGTCGAATGCGAGCGGATCAAGGCGGGCGCTGAGGCTGATGGCTGGAGTGCGCCGGATCAGGCTCTTTTGCGGGCCAGCGACGATCTGCATCACCGGCAATTCATCAGCGACGTCCATTGGGCCGACCTTTCGGCCCATTTCAGTCAGAAGCAGTGCATGGACCTGGTCTTTACGGCGGGCCAGTATACCCAGGTCTCCATGATCCTGAACAGTTTCGGCGTACAGCTCGACACGGGGCAAACGCTTGACCCGGATCTGCAGGCCTATTGAGCCGGTTCGAATCCATCTTGAAAATCATCACAAGAACCAAGGGAGAAATAGATGTCTAATCCGGAAATCGCCGGCATTCGCGCCCTGTTGGCAGCCTCGCCATCGGGGCTGTCCTATCAGGATCTGCGCCTGGTCTATGACGGTCTGGGGTCCCAGTTTCCAACCGCGGAGGATGTGACCCTGACCGCAGACACGGCGGGCAATGTCGCCGTGGAATGGACCTCTACACCCGGCGCCGCCAAGGACAGGGCGATCCTTTATCTGCATGGCGGCGGCTATGTGATCGGCTCCATCCTCAGCCACCGTCACCTGGCGGCGGAGCTTGGCCGAAGCGCCGGGACCCAGACCCTGGCGGTGGATTATCGTCTGGCGCCAGAACATCCCTTCCCTGCCGCGGTGGAAGACGCGCTGGAGGGCTACAAGCACCTGCTGGCCAAGGGCTTCAAGCCGCAGAACATCGCCATAGCGGGCGACAGCGCCGGCGGTGGCCTGACCGTGGCCACGCTTCTGGCGATCCGCGATGCGGGTCTTGCGCAACCGGCCTGCGGCTATTGCATTTCGCCCTGGGTTGATCTGGAAGGCGTTGGCGGCTCCATGACCTCCAAGGCGGCGGAGGATCCCATGGTGCAGTATGAGGCGCTGGCCGCCTGGGCCGGCATGTATGCGCCCAATGATGTTCGCGCGCCTCTGGTCTCGCCGATCCATGCCGATCTGCGCGGCATTGCGCCCTTGCTGATTCAGGTGGGTTCCGCCGAGACGCTGCTCGATGATTCGATCCGACTGGCGGGCGTCGCCGGGGCGGCTGAGGTCAGTGTGCGCACAGAGGTCTGGCCAGAGATGATCCATGTCTGGCACTTCTTCTTCCCCGTCCTGACCGACGCGCGCAAGGCGCTGGCTGACGCGGGGGCCTATATCAAAGCCGCCATGGCCTAGAGCAAAATCCGATCTGATTGGGTCGGATTTTGCTCATAACCCTATAGGATCAGAGCATTTTTTCCGATGAACTGGTGTCTGCTTCGTCGAAAAAAAGCTCCAGGTTCTGCAACCGTCTCGCCTTCTCGCCGATCCAAGGCGGGGGGCGGGACGGCTAGACGATTTCCGGCTGTTTCAGGGCCAGCACGCCGATCAGGCTGGCGAAGGCGGCCAGGCCCAGATAGACGCCGACCGGCGCCAGGCCGCCTCGGTCGGCAAGGCTCTGGGCGATGAAGGGCGCCAGTCCCCCGCCCAGAATGCCGCCAATATTAAAGGTCATGGAGGCGCCGGTATAGCGCACCTCGGCCGGGAACAGTCCCGGCAGCCAGGCGCCGAGCGGCCCGTAGACGAAGCCCATCACAAACAGCGCAATCGCCAGAAACATGAAGACCAGCAGCAATGAGCCGCCGCCAAACAGCGGCGTCAGCAAGAGGCCCGTCGCCATGGCGGCGGCGCAGCCCCACAACAGCACGCGTCGCGCGCCAAAACTGTCCGACAGCCAGCCTGCCGCAAGGATGCCCGCCGCCAGAAACAGGATGGCGCCTAACTGAACGGACAGGAAGGTCACGCGGCTATAGCCCAGCTTGGTCACGCCGTAGCCCAGTGCAAAGGCGGTCGCCAGATAGAACAGGGCGAAGCAGGCGATGACGCCCAGGGTCCCGCCGACCGTCTCCTTCCAGTACCCCTTGATGAGAACGGCGACCGGAACCGATGGCGGCGGCCCCTTGGCGGCCAGCGCGGCAAAGGCGGGCGTTTCGGTCAGTTTCAGGCGCACCCAAAGTCCGACCATGACCAGCACCGCGCTGGCCAGAAACGGCAGTCGCCAGCCCCAGTTCAGAAAGGCGTCCTTGGGCAGGCACAGGCCGAGCAGCAGGAACAGGCCGTTGGCCGCGATGAAGCCGACGGGGGCGCCAAGCTGGGGAAACACGCCAAACCGCGCACGCCATCCCGGCGGCGCATTCTCCACCGCCAGAAGCGCCGCACCGCCCCACTCGCCGCCTAGTCCAAAGCCTTGCCCGAACCGCAACAGGCACAGCATCAGCGGCGCGGCCCAGCCCGCCTGAGCATAGGTCGGCAGGAAGGCGATCAACAGGGTCGAGCCGCCCATGACCAGCAGCGAGGCGACCAATGTTGACTTGCGGCCTATCCGGTCTCCGAAATGGCCAAACGCTACAGCGCCGACGGGTCTTGCCATAAAGGCGATCGCGAAGCTGGCATAGGCGCTCAGAAGCTGAGCCGAGGCCGAACTGGACGGAAAGAACAGGGGGCCGAACACCAGAGAGGCGGCTGTGGCGTAGATGTAAAAGTCATAGAACTCTACAGCCGTGCCCGCCAGGCTCGCCGCCAATATGCGCCGGGTGGAGGGCGAAGCCGCCGTCGTCTTGTCATCCATCGGTGTGGCGTCCCGTCGTCTTTTCCTGAGCGTCTATATGGCCTGCGTGGCTGTGCCCGCCACCATGTACCAGGTGACAAACAGGGCGCAGATCAGCGCGCCGGGCACATAGCTGTTCGTCCGCCGCCAGGTGAAGACGGCGATCACGGCGATGATGCTCATCAGGGGCAGGAACTGGATGGCGATGACGGTGGTGAGGGGGTCGAAACCGGTGATCAGGTTCCCTGTCGCGAACAGGATGCCGTAGTCCAGCCCCAGGAAGACCAGGAATCCTCCCGCCAGGGCGAGAATGGCTGTCAGATACTGGGCGGCCGCGCCATCGCCCTTGACCGCCAGACCGCCATGCAGGGTGCGCAGGGTGACGACGAAGAACAGGGTCAGCGGCAGGAAGTAGATTGGCGCAATCGACCATTGATCCAGGCTCATCGGCTTGAGCGCCACGACCCAGAAGCGGAAATCGACCTTGAAGACAAGATCGCAAAGGACCAGAGCGGCATAGCCCGCGCCGACGGTGAGGATGGCGGATAGGGCGGCCAGGCCCCAACGGTCATAGAAGCGCGCCGTCGGCCCTCTGGACCAGAAGCGGCCAAGACCCAGGGTGATGGCCGTATTGACCAGCGCCCAAAGGGTCACCTGATTGGTCACCGTCTGGCGAAACAGGTGAGAGGCCGGAAGGCCCACCGTCACAATGATGAACACCGGAAACAGGGTGAGGACCGGGACGAAGGCGCTCAGGCCCAGTCGCGCCCACCATCCGCCGCTGCGCCAGGCGATCACGGCGCTGGACTGGCGGCGCATCTCCAACAGGAGGGGCAGGGTCAGAAGGCCGTCGAACGTTCCCAGAAGCAGGGCGACAAAGCCGATCAGGGCCACGCCTGTGCCGACCTCCTTCCAGATCCAGATCTGGTCATCTGCGGGACGCGCTAGTCCCCCCTTCAGGGTGCGGCCGAACCAGTCCAGGCTGTCGCCGATGGCCTCGCCCGAAATATGGTCGCCGGGATGGGTCGTTGCTGGGGTGGACACCCGCCTCGCCGTGCCCTTGGCGATGTCGCCATAGATGCGGTCAGGAACGATCTTGGCGGTCGTTCCAAAGACGGCCTTGAGTTTGGGCGAGGCTGTGACGTCCTGCGCCCGGTCGACGCCCCACATGAATTTCGAAAACTCGTCATATTGGCTATAGACCAGCCCCAGATTGCGCGGCCAGGCCGGCGTGCCGTCCATCGCATAGGGCTTGCCGGTGGAGGAACCCTCCAGAACGATCGACCTGTAATCATCGGGCATGGCGGCGGCGGCGGCCAGCACGGTCCAGCCGCCCATGCTGTGGCCTTCCAGGCCTATATTGGCCTTGTCGACCATGGGCAGGCTGCGAAGATATTTCAGGCCGTCCGGGCCGCCAAAGCCGTTGGCGAAGGCGGGTGCGCTGGAATAGCCGTGGCCCATCTGGTCCATCTCGACCACCACATAGCCGCGCCTTGCGAACTCGATGGCGAAGCCGCTCTGGGTCTCACGGCTGTTGATATAGCCATGGACGGCCAATATGCCGGGTGCCGGGGTCTGGGGCGTGGCGCTGGAGGGGATGTAGACCAACGCGCTCAGGGTCGCGCCATTGGCGCCGCGAAAGCGAACATCCTTGACCTGAATGCCGCCCGCCGTCTGGATGGCCGAGGCAAGGAACGCGCCGAACAGGATCAGCACGCATCCCAACAGGAACAGTCGCCACGGCCTCAGCATATCGAATCCCGATCCGCTCCGGGCAAAACGCCCGAAGTCTGCTTTCGGATCCAAGCATCACCCGGCTGGACGCATTCTGCAATGACCCGCTTGGATTTGGCGCTATTGCCTGACCGGCGAGGCGCTGATCGCCTGCGCTTCGCAAGTCTTGCGATCAGGCGTTGACCAGATCGCGCACCACCTCTTTGGCCACGGCCAGGGTCTGGTCGATATCGTCCGCCGAATGGGCGAAGGACACGAACAGGTTCTCATAGGCGCCAGGATGGAACATCACGCCGCGGTTCAGATTGCCTTCCCACCAGAGGCGGAACATGTCGTGATCGCAATGGCGGGCCGCGTCGCGGTAATTGTGGATCGGCTCGGGCGAGAACCAGACCTGCAACACCGGGCCCAGACCGACCACATGGGCGGGCAGGTTGGTGTCGCGGAAGATCCGGCTCAGACCTTCCATCAGCCGGTCGCAATTGGCGTAGAGCCGCTCATACATGCCGGGTTCGGCCAGTTCGTCCATGGCGGCGTTGGCCGCGGCAACAGCGATGACATTGGCGCTGTAGGTGCCCGCCATCGACACGGCGCCGGTCGAGACCAGGTCCATGATGTCCTTGCGCCCGCCCAGTGCCGCCACGGGGAACCCGCCGCCCAGCCCCTTGGCGAAGATGGACAGATCCGGCTTGATCCCGAACTTGCCCTGGGCGCCGGCCAGACTGATCCGGAAGCCCGTGATCACCTCGTCGAACACCAGCACCACGCCGTGCTTGTCGCAAAGCTCGCGCATGCCTTCCAGATAGCCTTCGCGCGGCAGGATGCAGCCCGTATTGGCCATCAGAGGCTCGGTCAGGACGGCGGCAATATTGTCGCCCTCCCGCTCCAGGGTTTCACGCAGCAAGGCCAGATCGTTCCAGGGCAGGATGATCAGGTTCTGGTCAATGCCCTTGGGCATGCCGGGGCCCTGAGGCACGGGAATGGGCGCCCTGTCGGGGCCGGCCTTGTCGATATTGGGGTGCTTGGACCAGTAAACCCCGTCGGAGAAGCCGTGATACATGCCTTCGAAGCGGATCACCTTCTGGCGACCGGTGAAGGTGCGCGCCAGACGCAGCGCATAGATCACCGCCTCCGTGCCGGTGTTGCACAGGCGCAGGCGCTCCACGCTGGGTATGGCCTTGATCACCTTGTGCGCCAGAGCCGTCTCGTCCTCATGCGGCAGGGCGAAGACCGTGCCGCGGTTCTGGATGTGCTCCACAACGGCTTGCGTCACCCGGGGCGGGCGGTGGCCCAGGATCATCGGGCCAAGGCCCAGCAGATAATCAATATATTCGTTGCCATCGACGTCGTGCAGACGCGAGCCGTCGCCATGGCTGACGAACAGAGGATGCGGGTCCCAGCCTGACCAGGTGGCTCGCGCGGTGGAGTTGACCCCGCCTGGAATGACTTCGCACGCCTTGGCGAAGAGGTCCGCGCTTTTGGCGTAGCGCTGCGGGTTCTGGTAGGTTTGCGACACGAAATCGTCCTTGAGGTCGCCCGATGGGGCGCGGCGAATGGGGGCGGCTATGGATTGGGCCGCAAGTCTTTCCGTCTATCTAGGCGAAGCCGAGCCGAAGGTTAAGCCGTCAGCGCCAATATGCTGGCACAGAATGGGCTTTGACGGCTTTTGCGCCCTGTGCAGGTCAGAACTATGGCGCTGATATTTTAATGGAAGTTTCCTGACATGGCGGGTTAGGCTCTTATCCTGCGGTTCGCAGCAACCGGCCAGGAGGCGGCGCCTTGACCTACGAACTTGTCATGCAAAGTCTGGAACTCGCCGCAGAGCGATGCGAGGACCTGACGCCGCTGGTCTATGAGCGACTGTTTACCGAACAGCCCGACATGCGCGCCCTGTTCTGGCGAGACGCCAACCATGCCGTCAAGGGCGAGATGCTGGCCCAGGCGATCGAAGCTGTGCTCGACATGATTGGCGGCGGACGCTACGGCGCGCGCATGTTGCAGAACGAAGTCGTGACCCATGCTGGCTACGACGTGCCGCCAGCGGTTTTTCGCACTTTTTTCAGCGTGGTCGTGGCCACCCTGGCCGATCTGCTGCAGGGGGACTGGACACCAGACATGGCGGCGCAATGGCAAGGCCTGTTGTCGTACATGGACGAGGTTGTCGCCAGCGCCCTGTCCACGACCTGACGGGCTCGCGCAGGTTGGACGGGCCAGCCATTGGCGCGGCGGCCTTCGCGCCGGGCTCAGTATTTATTGTCGGGCGGCCGGTTGGGCGAGGGGCGGCCAGAAATCTTCTGCACTTCGGCGCGCAGGAGCGCAGACAAAAGGGCGCGCTTCTGCGGGTCGATCTCGCTATCGAGCAACTTGGTGAAGTGCTCTATATTCTGCCGGGCGACATAATCGAAGACCATGGCTTACACTGGCGCAATTGGTCGCAAAAACATGCGCTCTTATTGCACCTTATGCAACAAATTGTGCTTTCGGAAGATGATTTTCGGCAGTTCGAACATGATTCTAACCGTCAGTGCACAATTGAGGGTGAAGGCTTTGAGATGGCTGAGCTGATTTTTGAAAAATATTGTCGCCTTTTCTTGTCGATAATCTTGGCGTTTTTGAGCTTTTTCGTCGTTGGAGCGGCCCTTGCGCGCGATTTGCCCGCCGCCCCCCCGAGTGAATTGGCGCGGCTGGTGGGTGAATATGGGCCTGATGGCGACCTGGTGGAGGTCTATGAGAAGGGCGGGCGGCTGTTAATTGACGGTCACGGCCTGAAGGCCGCGCAGGTGATGGTCAATCAAGGCGGGTTTCGCATAGATCAGCCGGGCGCACCCTCTCTCATCCTGAAGCCTGCCGAACTGACGCTGGGCGCAGATCATCTGTCGCGTCGGGACGTCGGGGCTGAGGTGGTTGAAGCGATCCGATCCGGCGTCCACGCCGATGTGGCGGGCTTGCGCGCGGCGGCGATGTCCGCCCAACCGCCACAGGAACCTGAGCCGGAGCGGGCGGCTGATCTGGTCGACCTCACGACGATCGACCCCGCCATTCGCCTCGATATCCGTTACGCCACGACCGATAATTTCATGGGGATTGCGCTCTATGACCGCCCCGCCGCCTATCTTCAGCGACCTGCCGCCCTGGCGCTGGCCAGGGTGGCTCAGGCGCTGGGACGGGAGGGCTATGGCCTCCTGATCCATGACGCCTACCGCCCTTGGTCAGTGACATGGATGTTCTGGCAGGCGACGCCCGCCGCCAGCCATGTCTTTGTCGCCGACCCGGCCAAGGGATCACGGCATAATCGCGGCTGCGCGGTGGACCTGACTTTGTACGACCTGGCGACGGGTCAGCCGGTGGAGATGACCGGGCGCTATGACGAGATGTCGAAGCGATCCTTCGCTGACTATCCCGGCGGCACGTCGCGTCAGCGTGCTCTGCGGGCCCTCCTGCGCAGCGCCATGGAGGCGCAGGGCTTTGAGGTCTATCCGCAGGAGTGGTGGCATTTCGACTATCATGACTGGCGCAGCTACGGGATCGGGACCGCCAGCTTTGACGAACTGGCCGGGTCCCGTCCCTGAGAGGCGCTCAGGCGGCCTTGTTGAATCCGGGCATGAAGGAGCGTATGGTTGCAGGCACGCCCACCTCGAACGGCGTGGCGTCGGACCAGAACCGGAGCGCGAATTTCGAGGCGTCCACCCGGTAGGGCGTTCGCATCTGGAAGCGCATTTCCGCTATTTCGCGCATCAGCGGCGAGACGAGCCCCATGACCGGCAGCAAATCCAGCGGCAAGGTCGTTAGGGACAGTTTGCGTCCCAGGGTTCGGGCCGCAATTTCCAGCAACTGACGCGGTGTCGCCGTCGGGGCGTTGGGGGTGTGCCACACCGCGCCAAAGTCCTCGTCAGGCGCGTCCAGCAGGGTGCAGACCGCGCGGCCAATATCGGGCACATAGGCCATATCATGGGGAACATCCGGCGGCAGGATCAGCATGGCCGACTTGCCGCGGCCCATCGCGCCCAGCGCCACATCACCCAGTTGCGACTGGCCGACATCGGGGCCGTAAAAATCGGGTGCGCGCAGGGCTGTGAAGCGAATGCGGCCGGCTTGGCTGGCGGCCTGCCAGATGCGCGTGACATGGCTGCGGGCGGCAGGCTTCAGGCCGTGGTCGGTCAGGGGCATGTCTTCATGCAGCGGCGTTGTCTGGGGGCCGTACATGTAGAGATTGTCGACAAAGACCACGCGGGCGCCGACCGCCTCGGCGGCGGCGACCAGATGGGTCATGGCCTTTGGCCAGTCGCGCTTCCACACCTCGCCCAGATAGGCCATGCCGATCGCGATGACGATCTGGCTGGCGCCCTGAACCGCGGCCAGGACCTGGGCGGCGTCCAGCACGTCGCATCTGTGGAAGCTGGCCCCGAGTGGCAGGTTTTGCGGCTGGGACCGTTGCGCCACCCGCACCTGACGTCCCTGACGAAGGGCCTGTTCCGTGACGGTCCTGCCGACCGGTCCAAAGCCGAAGACGACGATCTGTTCGCTCATCTGATGAACTCCTTATGAGATGAGGCAGACTAGAACAGACTTGATTATATCAAAAATGCATTGATTATATATGCACCATGCTTTGGATGAATGATGTGGCTGAGATCAATCTGGCGGGACTGGACCTGAACCTGCTGCCGGCTCTGGACGCCTTGCTGCGGCGCCGGCATGTGACCCATGCTGCGCAAGAGGTCGGGCTTAGTCAGCCGGCCATGAGCCGGGCCTTATCGCGGCTGCGCGATGTGCTGGGCGACGAGCTTCTGGTGCGCTCCGGTCGGGGACTGGTCCTGACGCCGCGCGCCGAGGCTCTGCTGCCGGGCCTGACCATGACCCTTGGCGGCGTGAAGCAATTGTTCCAGCCGCAGGATTTTGACCCGACGAAAGAGCGGCGCACGGTTCGAATCGCAGCGTCCGACACCCAGACCATATTGCTGGCGCCCGCCATCATGGCGCGACTGTCGCACGAAGCGCCGGGTCTTGACCTGCGAATGGTGTCCTATGGCGAGGATATTGTCGGGCGGATGGAGGATGGCTCGGTCGACCTGGCTTTTGCGACCGACACCGTGCCTTTGCCGCCCGGCGCGCGTAGCGAGGTCCTGTTCGAGGATCGGCTGGCCATCGTCACCCGTCGCACCCACCCCGCTGCGCAAATGCCTTGGACGGTGGAGGACTATGCCCGATTTGACCATGTGGGCGTCGAATTGCTTGGCGATGGCGTGTCCGAACTGGACGCCTTGCTGGCGGCATCGGGCGTGACGCGGCGCATGGCGCTGACCACGCCGCACTTCATGGCGGCCTTGTCTGCGGTCGCCTCGACCGATCTGGCGACCACCCTGTCGCGCGTGTTTGCGCGGCGGTTCGCCAGTCTGTTCGATCTGGCGCTGAGCGAGCCGCCCTTCGCCGACACCGGTTTCAAGATCACCCTGGTCTGGAGCCATGTGCGCGACACCGACCCCCTGTTGATCTGGCTGCGCGGCGTGATCGGCGATGTTGCGCGGGAACAGACGGCGGAGCTGGATTGAGGGGCTGGCGGCGGCAAGGCTTGGCCTCTATCCTCCAACGTCGAAACTTTGCAGGAACACGGATGAGCGTCGCCTTTACGCGGGAAGAAGACAGCGAGTCCCAGGCGGCCAATCTGCCCGATCGTCCGATATCGCCCCATCCCAATCTGGTCACAGCTTCAGGGCTGTCGGCGCTGGAGGCGGCTCTGACGCTCGCCCAGTCGGCCTATAGCGCCGCCCAGATGGCGGGGGATGTTCATGCAGATCGCACGGCCATGGCGCGCGCGACGCGGGATCTGCGCTATTATCAGGCGCGGCGCGCCTCGGCCCAGTTGACCGCGCCGGACGGACCCATGGACCGTGTGCTGTTTGGCCGGTCGGTAACGGTAGAGCGGGCCGATGGGCGACGTCAGACCTTCCGCATTGTCGGCGAAGATGAAGCCGACCCGGCGCGCGGCGCCATATCCTACATCTCCCCTTTGGCCCGCTGCGTGCTGGGTCGGGCCGAGGGCGATGTCGCGTCTCTGGCGGGGGAGGAGATCGAGATTGTCAGCGTGACTTCGGCCTAGAACATTTTCCGACGAAGCGGATACCGGCTCGTCGCAGAAAATTCTCTAATTATATAGGGTTATGAGCAAGATCCGACCCAAACAGATCGGATCTTGCTCTAGGCCGTAGCGTGCTTTCCCACAATCTCGTCGACCTCGGCGGCGGAGCCCAGGCCCACAGCCACGCGCTGATGCAGGCCCGTTGGGGCGATCTCCAGGATGCGCTGACGGCAGTCGGTGGACTTGCCGCCCGCCTGCTCGATCAGAAGAGACATGGGATTGGCCTCATACATCAGGCGCAGCTTGCCCGCACGATCCGGCTCGCGCACGTCCCACGGATAGATGAAGACCCCGCCGCGCATCAGGATGCGGTGGACGTCGGCGACCATGGAGGCCACCCAGCGCATATTGAAGTCCTTCGCCCGCGGTCCGGTCCTGCCCGCCAGACAGTCTTCCACATAGGCGCGCATGGGCGCCGCCCAGTGGCGCAGGTTCGACATGTTGATGGCGAATTCCCGGGTCTGGACCGGGATGGCGATCGTGTCGTGGGTCAGAAGCCAGTCGCCGCTTTCCGGGTTCAAGGTAAAGCCGACCACGCCCTTGCGCACGCTCACGACCAGCATGGTCTGAGGCCCATAGACGGCGTAGCCCGCCGCCAGTTGGTTGACGCCGGGTTGCAGGAAGTCGGCCTCGGTCAGGACGCGGTCCTTGGCCGGGGAAGGCAGAATCGAGAAGATCGTGCCCACCGACACATTCACATCAATATTGCTCGACCCGTCCAGCGGATCGAACAGGATCAGGCTGGCGTCCGGCCCCGGCGCGACTCTTGACGGAACAAAGGTCTCCATCTCTTCAGACGCCATCCCGGCCACGACCGGGGTCGCAGCAAAGGTTTCGAGCAGAAGGTCGTTGGTGATGACGTCGAGCTTCTTCTGCTCCTCGTCCTGCACATTGATCTGGCCCGCTGCGCCCAGACTGTCGGCGATGGCGCCTAGGGCGACGATGCGGCTGATCTGCGCGCAGCCCTGAGCCATCAGGGTCAGGGTGGTGGACAGGGCGTCAGAAATGACGCCCGCTTCGCGTTGTATCTTTAGATAATCGCTCAGAGTCCTGGGCATGGGCGCTTCCCCGTATTTGGCGTTCAAGATCACTAGACCGAACCTGTCTGTCATGGCGATCTCAATCTTCGTCTGGCCGGACTGAAGTCCGCCGCGAACAGGCGGGATCACTGCGGCTGGGGCTGGGCGTCGACGGCGGCGGTGATGGAGTCGAGCAGGGCGGATCGCGCAGCCCAACGTTGCGGCAGGTCGGCCTCTGGCCAGGCGCTGGTCACCACCACGACCAGTTTGCGGGCCGGGTCGATATGGATGATCTGGCCGAAAATACCGCGCGCATCATAGGTCCCGTCGTCATTGGTCCACCACTGATAGCCATAGCCGTGGCCCGGCTCGCCAATATCGGCCTGCTTGTGGATCGCGGCGTCGAACCAGCCGTCCGGCACGACCGATTTTCCACCCGCCACGCCGCCGCCCATCACGAACAGGCCCATCCGGGCATAGTCGCGCAGGGAGACGCTGATGCAGCAGCCGCCCGCCTCCTGGCCGCGCTCGTCAATCATCCAGACGGCGTCGCCTTCCATGCCGAAGGGGCGCCAGATCTTTTCCGTCAGATATTCCGCCAGAGATTTGTGGGTGGCCGAGGTGACCAGCACGCCGATCAGATTGGTCTCGCCGGTCTTGTAGAGCCATTTTGAACCGGGCGCGGCCTCGCGCGGCAGCTTGCGCATATAGCTGACCGTGGCGTCCACGCCCGGATCAGGCGTCACGAAGAACAGGCGCGCCACGTCGGACTTCGGATCTGTATAGTCCTCGTTCCACTTCACGCCAGACGTCATGGTCAGAAGTTGGCGCACGCTGACGCCCTCATAGGCGCTGCCCTTCAGGCCGGGGATGTAGGTGACGACCGGATCATCCAGGCTCTTGATATGGCCGTCGCGGATCGCTGCGCCGACAAGCGTGGAGGTGAAGGACTTGGCCACCGAGAACGAGGTCCAGCGCTTGTCCGGGCCAAAGCCCAGAGCATAGGTCTCAAACCGCACGCGTCCGTTCTGAATGACCAGAAGGCCTGACGTCTTCTGCGCGGCGAAAAAGTCAGCCAGAGGCGTGGTCTTTCCGTTCTGGGTGAAGCTGAGCTTCAGCGGTGCGCCGGGTGGGAGGGGCAGGGGCTTGTCGGCGTGCTGGACCCTGTGGAAGGGAAAGGCCGCCTCCATGTCCTGAAAGCCGGCTTCCTTCTGCGCCTGTGTCCAGAACAGCACCGCTGCCGGCTTGTTGGCCAGGGGATTGGCGGTTTGGGCCACAACGCAACTCGCGAAGGCGGCCGCAGCGAGTGCGGCGCTGGCGGCGAGGCCCAGCATCAGGCGATTGCATGTCTTCATCGTTTCCTACCCTTCATACTTTTTCTGGCGTGGCGGGACGGCAGGCATGGTCAACTCGCGAGCCAACCCTTCTTCGTGGCGAAGCGCGCGAACCAAACCGACATTGCGCCAATCACGGCAATGACCAGCGGGAAGGGCAGCACCTGCGCCAATCCCTTGTGGGCGATCAGGTCTGTCGCGGCAAAAGCATAGCCGAACATCAAAATGATTGCGGCGAGCGATATCCAAAACAGGGCTGTTGCGCGTCTATTCCTGAGCAACAAGGCCACATCGCCCAACAACCCGCCAAAGGTCGCCACACCATAAACGGCATTATACCAGAAAGGCAAAGCCGAATAATACTTCAGCGACCATGCATCGACCGGCCCCATCGCCGCCGCGCCGAGTCTCATTTGCTCAACACAGGCATAGCAGCCCACAAGTCCCCATAGGGTCAGCAAGGTCGCGGCAATCCAAAACCAGGCTGGCGGCTTCATTCCGGCGGTCATTGCAGGTTTCCCCCTCAAAGATCGGCTTGCCTCATTATAACCTCTCGAAGCCTGGCGAAAGCAATCCAGAGGACGTGACGGTTCCGCGCCTGAACCTGTTTTTTTTAGCTCGCCAATAGCTGTCCTCTTCGTTACCCCCTGTTTTTACGAAGAATTCCGGCCGAGCTTTCGGTCTCTCCCACGGGGTGGCCAGGGCGAAATCCTGAATTGCAGGGGCGGGCCGGCCTTTCCCGAAAACGCTACCGCCGCAACAGGTCCAGCGCCATTTCCGCCAGATGGGGGCAGCCATTGATGGCTTCACGCGTGCTGGCCACGCTGCCGGACAGGACCCGGCGATAGACGCCTTGTGAAATCGAGGCGAGGCGGAAGGCGCCAAACGCGATGTAGAAGTTGAGGTCTTCGACGCTGTCGCGCCCGGTGCGGCGGCAATAGGCGCTCACATAATCAGCCTCGGACGGGATGCCGCTCGCGGCGAAATCGACGCCGACGAGGCTGCCCCAGCCGGGGTTCACCGAGTGCCAGAGGAAGGCGTTATAGCCCAGATCGGCGAGGGGGTGTCCTATGGTCGAAAGCTCCCAGTCCAGCACCGCGATCAGGCGCGGTTCGGTGGGATGGAACATGACGTTTTCCAGCCGGTAGTCGCCATGGGCGATCGAGACCGCGGTGTCTGACGGAATGCGGGCGGGCAGGTCGGCGATCAACTGCTCCATGGCCGGGCAGGGCTCGGTCTCTGCGCCGCGATACTGCTTGGTCCACCGCGCCACCTGACGCTCGAAATAGCCGCTGGCCCGGCCAAAATCGCCAAGGCCGACGGCCTCGAAATCCACCTGATGCAGCTTGGCGAGCGTGGCGTTCAGCTCGTCATAGATGGCGGCGCGCTCAGCCGGGCTCTGGCCCGGCAGTTGGGCGTCGCGGAAGATGCGGCCTTCCAGATAGTCCATCACATAGAAGGCGGCGCCGATGATGTCGGGGTCTTCGCACAGGATGCGCATGACCGGCGCCGGCACAGCGCTATTGGCGAGCGCCTTCATGATGCGGAACTCGCGATCCACCTGGTGGGCGCTGGCCAGAAGCACGCCAGGCGGCTTTTTGCGCAGCACATAGCGCAGGGGCCCGTCCGGTCCCTCGGTGGTCAGAAGAAAGGTCGGATTGGAGGCGCCGCCCTGAAACTGGCGCACCTGCATCTGCGCTCCAAAGCCGTCGATATGACCTTGCAGCCAGGCTTCCAGCCGGACCGTGTCGAACCGGTGGGCGGGGGCCACGTCGCTGGTGGAGGCAATATTGTCGCTCATGGCGTGGGACCTTGTTCAGCTTGGGGGCGCCGGTCGCGGCTGGCGTGATGGTCGCGCAGTTCTGCCTGGCTTTCCAGAATGCGCAGGTGCAGGGCGGGACGCCATTGCGGCATGCAGGCGCCTTTCAGGATCAGGGCGTAGCCCAGCCGCACGGTGGGCGTCAGGGCCCGAGGCTCGATCTCGCCCAGGACCCAGTCCATCAGGGTGGAGCGAAAGTGATGGTCCAGTTGGCGCAGCAACAGGTCCTGATCAATTTCCGGCGCAATGGCGTCGGCCTGGGCCGCCTGGGCGATCAGCCCCTGCCAGAAACTGTCGCGGCGCGGATTATAGAAGGTGGTGCGCACCGAGTCCGACAGGTCGAACATGGCCGTCCAGACCGTGTGATAGAAGACCGGATCGTCGAGATAGAGTGCGATCTGCATCTCCACCGCCACCAGCAGCCGCTCAAGCGGATCGGACGTCTCAACCTCGGCGAAGCGTTGGTGAAAGGCTTTCACGTCCTGCAGCACGGCCAGCACAATGGCGCGCTTGGAGCCGAACAGGTTGTAGGGCGTCGCCAGACTGACTCCAGCGCGCGAGGCCAGGGCGCGCATGGACAGCCCGGGATTGCCGGTCTCGCGGATCAGGTCGCGGGCCGCCTGAATGATGCGCACCCGTCGGTCGGCCTTGCCCGCCTCGCGTCGCCCCACAGCCGGCTCGGGCCCATCCGATTCAGCGAATTCATGGCGCACTCAGAGGGTCTTTCCAGATGTAACTTGACGCGATCGGCATTCTTATAACATGTTATATTTGTGAGCTCGAAAACATAACAGGGCTCATATTCCCCTTCGGTGGGATCATGACGTTTTCGGGCGCCAGCGCAACGGCAACCAATAGCCGGTCCGAACAGGGTCGTGATGCTTCAGGGGGCATTCCTTGCAGCCGGGAGGCTTGCGTCAGGAAGGGGGCGGCTGTCATGCCGTCCCCCCTTATTTCTCCGCCCTCTTGTCTCCGTCGCTCTGATCCCGGCCTATTTCGCCGCGCCGCGCGTGGGGATGTCGCGAAAGGCCACGTCCTTGTCCACGCGGATGTCGCCGGGCAGACCCAGCACGCGCTCGGCGATGATGTTGCGCAGGATCTC
>CAIOJR010000225.1 GCA_903858685.1 uncultured Caulobacterales bacterium
ACGACGTACGCTACTGGATCGAAAACGCCACCTTTCCGCCCGATGAAATCGCCGTCCGTTTCCATCATCGGCTCGTATTCATTCACCCGTTCCCGAACGGCAATGGACGGTTCTCGCGCCTTGCGGCCGACCTACTGGCCGTCCGTCTGGGTAGGCCCCGACTGAGTTGGGGAAGCGGCAATCTGGTCGCCACCGATGATCTGCGGCGCAGCTATGTCAGCGCCTTGCGCGCAGCAGATGGACACGACATTGGCCCCTTGCTGGCCTTTTCCCGCTCCTGAATACATGCGGTGAACCCGCAACGTCAGGATCGTGGTGATGATGAAGAAGATCATGATGGTCACCGAAATCGCCAAGGTCAGCCTTGCCCCGGTGTGGCACGTAAAGGCGACCTCACTTCATGGGGCTTTATGGCCGAACGCGGCTTAGCCTCAACGCGGCTCGCTTCCGCACTCTACTGACATTCCGATTGTGCAGCTCCGCCCCGGCCCACCGGCCAAGGGCGTTTGAGTCCAAGCCTAACCCATCCGGCCAGAGCCGCCCCATGAGGTCGCAATCACGCGGCCTCCCAAAACTGGGGCAAGGCCATGACGAAAGATCGGTTCGACATTCATCAGCACATCACCAACCAGATCATCACCTCCATCGAACAGGGCGCTGGCGACTTCCAGCTCCCCTGGCATCAGGGCGGCGGCATAGTCTCCCGCCCGACCAACATCGCCTCCAAGAAGGCCTATCGCGGCGTGAACATCGTGGCCTTGTGGGCGGCATCCCAGGCCTGCGGCTTCAGCTCCGGCATCTGGGGCACCTACCGTCAATGGTCCGAAGCAGGCGCTCAGGTCCGCAAGGGCGAGAAATCCTCCTACGTCGTCTTCTATAAGGAACTCGAATTTGCCCGCGCCGAGGATGGGGCCGACGCCGAATCTGAAACCCGACTGTTTGCCCGCGCCACGCCGGTCTTCGCTGCCGAGCAGGTGGAGGGATTCAATACCGAGCCCGTTGGCGACCGGCCCGAGATCGAGCCAATTGACGCTGCCGACGCCTTTGTTCGAGCAACCGGCGCCGCCATCGCTCATGGTGGAACCCGAGCCTATTACCGCCCATCGACTGACAGCATCCAGCTTCCCGACCGCACGGCTTTCGTCGGAACCGCCACCAGCACCGCCCAGGAGTCCTATTACTCCACCCTGCTACATGAGCTGACCCACTGGACCTCTCCCGAGCACCGTTGCAATCGCACCCTCGGCAAGCGCTTTGGCAATGACGCCTATGCCATGGAAGAGCTTGTCGCGGAGCTAGGAGCCGCCTTCCTCTGCGCAGATCTTGGCATTACGCTGGAACCGAGACTCGATCACGCCCAGTACCTCACGTCCTGGCTGTCGGTGCTCAAAGCCGACAAGAAGGCCATCTTCGCAGCCGCCAGCGCGGCGTCGAAGGCGGTGGAGTTTTTGGGCGCGAAGAAATCGAATGAGGGCTCATCGTAATGAGCTTAATGCGACTTTGCATTGCGTTGTCACCATCCCTCGATTAGCAATGATTGCTACAATAGTTCAAGAAGGTACGGAGCGGAATGCTTACTGGTGAAGTCAGAAACCAAGTCGATCAAATTTGGAATGCCTTTTGGTCTGGGGGCGTTTCCAATCCGCTGTCTGTGATTGAGCAAATTACCTATTTGCTATTCA
>CAIOJR010000226.1 GCA_903858685.1 uncultured Caulobacterales bacterium
GCGCCACGACGGCGGCCAGGGCCGCCGGGGTCGTCACCGGCGTCTGGTTGGCGCTGACCACGACGTCGCCCGGCTGCAAGGCCTTGCGGCCGGCGTCGGAATTGTCGTCAACGCCGGTGATCACCACGCCTGTCACGCTGGGGCGGATCTCGTACTTGCGACGGGCCGCATCGCTGAGCGGCGCCACGGCCAGACCCAGAACCGAGGGTTTGCCCGTATCCGGCGTGTCCACTCCGCCCGGCTCTTCCCCGCCATTGTTGCGGTTGGCCAGAGCTACCTCAGACGGGCGCGTGCCGGAGTGCGCTGTCAGCGACACCGTCTTGCCGCTGCGCAGGACCTGCAGGGCGAGGCTGTCGCCCGGCTGAGTCTGGGCGACCGCGCGGGTCAGTTCGCTGCGATTCGACAAGGCCTTGCCATTGACCGACAGGATCACGTCACCGTTCTGCACGCCCGCCTTTTCCGCCGGACCGCCGGCCGTGACCTCTCCGACCAAAACCCCGTGATTGGGGCCGATGCCCAGGCTTTCGCCGACCTCCTTGGAGACGTCATAGACCCCCACGCCCAGATAGCCGCGCACAATGGTCTTGCCGCTCATGAGCTGGCGGGTGATCCGCTCGGCCACCTCAGCCGGAATGGCGAAGCCGATCCCCACAGAGCCGCCGGTGGGCGAGAAGATGGCGGTGTTGACGCCGATCACCCGGCCATAGACGTCGAAGGTCGGACCGCCCGAATTGCCGCGGTTGATCGGGGCGTCGATCTGGAGATAGTCGACAAAGTTCTCGCCGATATCGCGGCTGGCGGCTGACACGATGCCCGCCGTGGCGGTGCCGCCCAGAAGGAAGGGGTTGCCGACCGCGATGACCCAGTCGCCGACGCGTGGCTTGGCCTTGTTTTCAAAGGTGACGAACGGGAAGTCCGCGCCCTCCACCTTGATCACGGCCAGATCTGTGCCTTCGTCGCGACCGATCAGGCGGGCCTTCAGTTCGCGCTTGTCGTTCAGCTTCACTGTGATTGTATCGGCGTCGGCGACGACGTGGTTGTTGGTCACGATATAGCCGTCCGGCGAGATGAAAAAGCCGGAGCCGGACGCCATGGCGGCGGGCGTGTCATCATCGCCTTCGGCCTGGTCGTCAGCGCCTGGGTCCGAGCCGTCAGGGTTCGGCGCCGCCTTGGGCGCTTTCCGGGGGTGGATGGGCGTCCTGGGATTGGGCGTCGGCAGGCCGAACTTCTTGGCCATCTCCGCCATGGCCTCATTGGCCTTGGCCTTGGAGGTCACGTCGATCGAGACGACCGCCGGGGCCACGCGCTCGAAAATGTCGGCGAATGACATGGGCGCGCCCACAGGGGGGGCGAAGGCCGGGGCCGGAATGTTCTGATTTACCGGAGGCCGTTCATCCGCCATGGCGACAGGCCATTTCATGCCCGCACCCGCCATGGCCACAGCCGCTACGCTAACGCCTGCAATGGCTCCCGTCAGGAAGCCCTTCTTCATCGCCATCCGTTGTTCCTTCAAACCAGCCCGTGATCTGCGGGGCCGTCCTGTTTGCATTTATGTAGGTGCGCGAGAAGCGCAAGCGCAATCATTTGGAGCAAGTTGGGCGGGACGATGGCCTAAAGATCAAGAGCACGCAGCTTTTCGCGCTCTTGCGGCGTCAAAGGCGCCGCGTCCACGCCCATTTTCCGGCTTCGGCGGTAGATGACCAGCCCGCCCACCAGCACCACGACGAAGGGCGCAGCCCATAATGCGGCGGTCCCGGCGTCGAACGGCGGCTTCAGAAGCACGAATTTGCCGTAGCGCTCGACCAGAAAGCCGCGCACCTGAGTGTCGGTCGAACCCGTGGCGACCTGTTGCCGGACAATACGTCGCAGGTCGCCCGCCAGTTCCGCTTCGCTGTCATCAATGGACTCATTCTGACAGACCAGACACCGCACCTCGCGAAACAGGGCCCGCGCGCGCGCCTCCTGTCCCGGATCGTGCAGGGCTTCGGCCGGATCGGACGCCGCACCGGCCATCAGCAGGATCGCGGCGAGGGGCGCCGCCATCAGACAGAGCGCTCTGGTCAGACCGGCGCGCATCAGGCCTTGGCCCCCGCAATCGCCGTTGCGCGCGCCCTGGCGCCCGCCGCCAGCCGCAGCCTGGGGTCGGACAGGCTGATCGCGCCACCCAGCGCCATCAGCAGCGGCCCGCCAAAGATCAGCCGCGCCCAGGGGTTCCAATAGGCGCGGATCAGCCAGCTGGGCTTGCCCTGCGCCTCGCGCCGCTCGCCAAATACGACATAGAGATCGCTGGGGCCGTGCGACTGGATTGCAACCTGGCTGACGGTCTGGCGATTGGCGGGATAGAAGCGCCGCTCCGGCTTCAGGAAGGTGTCGCCCGAGGCGGACGTCACCCGCACCGTGCCCCGTTCGGCGGTGTAGTTGGGACCTTCCACCGAGGCGACGTCGCTCAGGGTCAGGGTGAACTGGCCGACCTGCACGCTCTCGCCGACGGCCACTGCGCGCGCCGCTTCAATCCGGCCATGGGTCTCCACCGACGCGCCCAGGACGAAGACGCCGACCCCGATATGGGCCAAGGTCATGCCAAAGGACGCGCGGGGCAGATGGCGCAGGCGACGCAGGCTCTCTGTCAATGGCGCCTTGCCCAGACGCACCCGAAAGGCCAGTTCCGCCAGAGCGCCGGCGATCAGCCAGCCGCCGAGCGCAAGTCCGATGGCGGCGAAGGCCGTTTTGGTCTGGACCAGCAACAGCCCGCCTGTTCCCATGGCCACGGCCGCAAGTCCCGCCGCCCAGAGGCGCTGCACGGCGCCGAGCGCATCGGCCCGCTTCCAGGACAACATTGTGCCGGCGGGCAGGATGAACAGCACGACCGCCATCAGGGGCGCAAAGGTCAGGTTGAACCACGGGGCGCCGACGCTGAGCGGTTGACCGGTCGCCGCCTGATAGCCCAGCGGATAGAGGGTGCCCGTCATGACGATCAGGGCGGCGGTGGCCAGAAAGAGGTTGTTGAGCACCAGCGCGCCTTCGCGGCTGACCGGGGCGAACAGGCCGCCCGCCTTCAGCATGGGCGCGCGCCAGGCAAACAGGCTGAAGCCCGACCCCGCCGCCACGGCCAGAATGCCCAGAAGGATCGAGCCCCGCTTCGGATCGACCGCAAAGGCGTGAACCGAGGTCAGGATGCCCGAGCGGACCAGGAAGGCGCCCAGCATGGAGAAGCTGAAGGCCAGTAGCCCCAGAAACACCGTCCAGCCCGGCATGGCGCCGCGTTTTTCGGTGACGATGGCCGAGTGCAGCAGGGCCGCCCCGACCAGCCACGGCATGAAACTGGCGTTCTCCACCGGATCCCAGAACCACCAGCCGCCCCAGCCCAGCTCATAATAGGCCCAGAAAGATCCGAGCGTGATGCCGACCGTCAGAAGGCTCCACGCCGCCAGCGCCCAGGGCCGCACCCAGCGCGCCCAGGCGGCGTCCACCCGACCCTCGATCAGGGCGGCTATGGCGAAGGAAAAGACCACTGAAAAGCCGACATAGCCCGAATAGAGAAAGGGCGGATGGATGGCCAGAAACGGGTCCTGCAGGATGGGGTTGAGCGAGGCGCCCTCCACCGGCGCCACGGCCAAGCGCAGGAACGGATTGGACACCAGCGCCGTGTAGCCCAGGAACACAAGGCCCAGCAGGCCCTGCACCCCGATCGTCAGGGATTTCAGCCCTGCCGGCAGGTCGCGACCCCAGATCGCCACGGTGGCGCCAAAGCCGGTCAGCGCAAGGTTCCACAGCAGCATGGAGCCTTCATGGCTGCCCCAGACCGCCGCGATCTTGTAGAGCAGCGGCTTGTCCGTATGGGAGTTGGCCGCCACATTGGCGACGGAGAAGTCGCTGGTGATGAAGCAGACCATCAGGGCGAAAAAGGCCGTGGCCGTGGTCAGAAGCGTCGCCAGAGCCGCGCCTTCGCCCGCTCCGCGCAGCGCGGCATTGCGCCAGTACCGGCCGGCAAATGAAAAGCCGGCCTGTGCGGCGGACAGGGCGAAGGCCAGGACGAGGGCGAAGGCGCCAAGCTCTGCAATCACGGACGCTGGCTCCCGCCCGAGGCCGACGCGCCGCCATCCGGCCCGCCCCGCCACTGACCGCTCTTCTTCAGGGCGTCGGACACTTCCTTGGGCATGTATTTTTCATCGTGCTTGGCCAGGACTTCCCTCGCCACGAAGACGCCGTCGTCACGATAGGCGCCTTGCGCCACCACGCCCTGCCCCTCGCGGAACAGGTCCGGCAGATCGCCCTTGAACTCCACCTTGTCGGTGGCGAGCCGGTCCGTCACGGCGAACATGACCCGGCCGTCGCCGGACTTGGAGACCGAGCCCTTCTCCACCAGACCGCCAATGCGGATGGTGCGGCCCGAAGGCACGTGCTTCTGATGGGCCTGAACCGGGGTGTAGAAGAACACGGCGGCGTCGCCCATGGCGTAGAGCGACAGGCCCACGCCAATGGCCAGGATGGGAGCGGCGACGGCCACGGCCATCAGCCTGCGGCGCGCCTTGCGGGATTTGGGCAGGAAAGACATGACGCGAAGATAGACTGCCGCAGCGATGCATTGAAGCGCTGAGATCAAATTTAGCTTCGGCGCGCCCTTGAGCCGCTCAAACTGGCCAGAGTCGACAGGTGCAAAAGGGCTAGTTTGGAACCGCAGCGCCCAGAAGCACGCGCTCTTCGCTGATATCGGCCGTGCAGCGCCCGCCGGTGGCCGAGACAATGGCGTGCAGATAATAGGCCTGCACCCAGTGGCCGCCCAGACCTTCGCCCAGCGACTCGCCATTGAGGCCCGCAACAACTTCGGGTCGCAGGCGGGCCCGCGCCCCGCGCGCATCCACGGTGAGAAAGATGGAGGAGCCGACCGGCTCGGCTTTCACCGTGGCGATCCCGCCGGTGGGCAGGGCGCTGGCGGCGATCTGGGCCATGTTCAGGAGTGCGCGGGCGCCCGGCTTCTGAATGATGGGGGTCTCGACCTGCCAGTCGAGATTGGGGCGCACATGGGCGTAGACGCCCTCGGTCAGTTTGCGCAGCGCCTCTGAATCAAAGGCCTCTGCCGAAGCCGAGGCGCCAAAGGCGACGCGGGCGAAGGCCAGCATGTCGGCCAGCTTGCGCGCGCTGGCGCTGATCAGGTTCAGGGCGTCGTCGCGCATGTCCTGGGCGGAAGGGTCGCTGAGCAGGTCCACGCCCGACATGATCGCACTGGCTGGACTGATGAAGTCGTGACACAGCTTGGCCGCCAGATGGGCCGCCAATTCCGGCGCAGACGGGACCGGCTTCTGCGGGCGCAGAAGTGCGGGCTCCATGGTGGGCGACCAGGCGCCGATCGGAGAGAGGCTGGAATCGGTCATAAGCGTCTTCTTCACCGGTGCAAAAACAGAATCGTGACGCGATTTGCCTCGTCGGGAAAGATGCGCCGTACATCCCCCCTATTATCTTCATCCGCTTTCCAACCTCTGAACTTTAGGAGTAGCTTTCCGCAAAGTCGAGGAAGAGGGCGCCATGAAGTCGAAGACGGTCTTGCTGGGATTTGCGGGCGCGGCGGCCTTGCTCGCGGCGGTCATGGTCGGCCGGACGCTGCTTCTGAAGCCGTCCGCCGATATCCGTTCAGATCTGCCGGCCGCGCCGAAGGTCGATGTGGCGCTCGCCGCGCAGCATCTGGGCGAGGCGGTCCGTTTTCGGACCGTCTCCCATCAGGACCCGACGGACAATGATCCCAAGGCCTGGACCGATCTGCGGGCATGGCTGACGACGACCTATCCCCGTTTCCACGCCATCGCCACGCGCGAAATCGTCGGCGGCGGGGCCATGATCTACACCTGGAAGGGGGCTGACCCCAATCTGGCGCCCATCATTCTGATGGCGCACCAGGATGTGGTGCCTGTGGCCGAAGAAACCCGCAACCAGTGGAAGGCTGATCCTTTTGGCGGGGAGATCAAGGACGGCGCGGTCTGGGGTCGCGGGGCGACCGACGACAAGGGCAGCCTGATCGGTCTGATGGAGGCGGCGGAAATGCTGGCCGCCAAGGGCTTCACGCCGCACCGGACCATCTACATCGTCTCCGGTCAGGACGAAGAGGTGTCGGGCGCCGGCGCGCGGGCCATCGCCACCGCCCTGAAGGCGCGCGGCGTCCACGCCGCCTTCGCCCTGGACGAGGGCATGGCCATCATCAACAAGAACCCGGTCACCGGAACGCCCGCCGCCATTATCGGCATAGCCGAAAAGGGCTATGCCACGATCCGCATCACGGCCCGCTCTGCGGGCGGCCACTCCTCAGCCCCGCCCAAGGACACGGCGGCGGTCAGCGTGGCGCGCGCGGTTGTGGCGATCAATGATCATGGCGGCCTGCCTAAGCGTTACAGCGGCCCCATGGCCCAGATGGTCCAGGGACTGGCGCCGCAGATGAGCTTTCCCATGAAGCTGATCGTGGCCAATGACTGGCTGTTCGGTCCCCTGCTGGCAAACAAGATCGCCGAGACCGATCAGGGCGCAGCCACGCTTCACACCACCACGGCCCCGACCATGCTGTCGGGCAGTCCCAAGGAAAACGCCCTGCCGGCCATCGCCACGGCGCGGATCAATTATCGCATCGCGCCGGGCGACTCCTCCGCCGCCGTCATGGCGCGCGCGAAAAAGGCGGTGGGCAAGCTGCCGGTCGAGTTGAGCTTCGAGGGCGGCTTCGTGTCAGAACCGTCGCCGGTCTCGTCCACCGGGTCTGAAGGCTACCGCGCCATCGCCGCCCTGGCGGCCGATATCAGCCACGCCCCGGTCACGCCCGGTCTGGTCACCGCCGCCACAGACAGCCGACACATGCGCGACGTGGCGGACGACACCTACCGCTTCCAGCCGATCATCTTCGAGCTGCGCGATATCGAGATGATCCACGGCGTGAATGAACATCTGACCCTGACCAACCTGTCAGCCATGGTCAGCTTCTATGCCCGCCTGATGGAGAAGACGGCGGGGTAGGTCACGCCGCCGCGGCGATGCGCGGCTGATGCAAAAAGGCGGCGGGCCTCGCCCCGCCGCCGCGGCGATGCGCGGCTGATGCAAAAAGGCGGCGGGCCTCGCCCCGCCGCCGCGGCATGACAATCTCAGGCGTCCAGCAGATGTTTGGCCTTGGCGGCGGTCAGCATGCCTTTTTGCAGTTTTTCAAAGGCCCGCACCTCGATCTGGCGCACGCGTTCGCGGCTGACGCCATATTCGGCGGCGAGGTCTTCCAGCGTGGTCGGATTATCCTTCAAGCGCCGCTCGGTCAGGATGTGCTTTTCGCGGTCCGTCAGGCCGGACATGGCGTCCTGCATCAGGCCCATACGTACGCTGTGCTCTTCGGAATTGGCGATGGTGGTTTCCTGGTCCTCCACCGAATCGTCGGCCAGCCAGTCCTGCCACTCGCTTTCGCTATCCGAGCGCAGCGGGGCGTTGAGCGAGGAATCCGGGCCGGACAGGCGCCGGTTCATGCTGACCACCTCGTCATTGGTGACGCCCAGCTTGGTGGCGATGAAGTCCACCTGTTCGGGGCGCAGATCCCCGTCCTCGAACGCGCTGATCTCGCTCTTGGCCTTGCGCAGGTTGAAGAACAGCTTCTTCTGCGCCGCCGTGGTGCCCATCTTCACAAGGCTCCAGCTGCGCAGGATATATTCCTGGATCGAGGCGCGGATCCACCACATGGCGTAGGTGGCCAGACGGAAGCCCTTGTCCGGCTCGAACTTCTTGACCGCCTGCATCAGGCCGACATTGCCTTCGGAGATCACTTCCCCGATAGGCAGGCCATAGCCGCGATATCCCATGGCGATCTTGGCCACCAGACGCAGGTGCGAGGTCACGAGGCGATGGGCGGCCTCTGTGTCCTCATGCTCACGCCAGCTCTTGGCCAGCATGAACTCCTCATCCTTGGTGAGCATCGGAAACTTGCGGATCTCGGTCAGATACCGAGACAGGCCGCCGTCCGGTGTAATGACCGCAATTGACGTAGACGCCATGGTCTTTCCCCTCTGACTGCGCACGTCCCATGTCCCCATGGGCGGAGCGTGGCAGCCTTCTATTGGCCTTTACCCGACGGATGGTCCCTCGGCTTCCATCGGGTAGTACGCATTCAATTTGGGAATGGATGCGGCGGGTTTAAGACCTTTGCTTAATCTGACAGAAATTTAACCTAGCGCCCTGGTGGGATATTGGAACACGCCGGTTTCAATCTGCAAATCACCCCAAATCCGCCAGCAGCGCCTCCAGCCGCGCCATGTCGTCGGGCAGGGGGGTCTCGAAGCGCAGTTTTTCGCCGGTGATCGGGTGGATGAAGCCGAGCACGCAGGCGTGCAGCGCCTGACGGGCAAGGCCGCTGTCAGCCATGGCTTCGCGCACCGGGGCGGCGGGCAGGGCCGCGCCATAGACCGGATCGCCCAGGCAGGGCGCGCCCTTATGGGCCAGGTGGACGCGGATCTGGTGGGTGCGACCGGTCTCCAGCGTGCAGGCGACCCGCGCGCCCAGGGGTTTTTCACCGCCAAAGCTGCGCTCGACGCGGTAATGCGTGACGGCCTCCCGGCCTCCCGTCTTCAGAACCGCCATACGCTTGCGGTCGCCGGGGGAGCGGCCGATCCGGGTGGTGATCGTGCCGACCATCGGTGAAGGCGCGCCGCGCGTCAGGGCCACATAGACCCGGTCAATATCGTGCGCGGCGAACAGCTTTGACAGGCCCTGGTGAGCCGCGTCGGTCTTGGCCGCGACCATGACGCCCGAAGTGTCCTTGTCCAGCCGGTGGACGATGCCGGGCCGGGCGACGCCGCCAATGCCGGACAGGCTGTCGCCGCAGTGGAACAACAGGGCATTGACCAGCGTGCCGTCGGGCGTGCCGGGCGCGGGGTGGGCGGCCATGCCTGCCGGCTTGTCGAGCACGATCAGGTGCGCATCCTCGAACAGGACCTGAAGCGCCAGATCCTGGGGCTCGGGCTCGGCGGCTATGGGCGGCGGCAGGATGATCTCATATTGCGCCCCGGCCTTCGCCTTGGCGGCGGCGTTGAGCGCGGCGACCCCGTTCAGCGTGACGGCGCCCTGATCCATCAGGGCCTGAATCCGGGCGCGGGACAGATGATCGGGGGCGGCCTCCGCCAGGGCCCGGTCCAGCCGAACCCCGCCCAGCGCTTCGCTGATCGTGACGTGCAGCACTTCGCCACCGTCCGCGTCCCCTCCGTCCAGACAAAGGTCGAGATCGTCGGCGGGGGCGGTGCGGTCGATCACGGACGCTCCACCAGATGTCCGTCCTGGCTGGCGACCCGATAGAAGCAGGAACGAAAGCCCACATGGCAGGCGCCGCCGTCGCCTTGCGGCCGCACCTTGATCCAGACCGCGTCCTGATCGCAGTCGA
>CAIOJR010000227.1 GCA_903858685.1 uncultured Caulobacterales bacterium
AATTATCTGAAGGATTCGCCACCTTTAATCCGGTGGAGATCTCTCCTTGCGTTTTTTGCAGGCTCCCGATGGTCGTATTCAACACCTGAAGGGCGAGTTGCGCCGAAAGGTTGTTGTTGATGCTCGTCGTCATCGCGTTCCTCGACTTCGTCAGGGGGCGAGGTCGAAGAATCGCTCCCGCCGGGTTTTCCGTCGGGAAACGGTAGAGTTGCATTCGTAGACAGATCGTTAACTATAAACGCCTGCCGCGTTAACCATGAATAATTTTACGCCTTGGAATTGAAAAGCGATCCTGCTGTGTAATTCGGGTCGGCCGCGACGGACTGCGCGGCCTGATGCGGCACCTCCGTCAATACGGCGCCGGTAGCGCGATCCAACACTTTGAAAACAGTCACTAATTGGTTCTCGCCGCGCTCGACGACAACCTTCGTGCTCGATTGATTGTCGTGTGAGCTTGTCGACGTGGACGCGCTGGCGCCATCCTGCTGCCCGGTGGAATTGGGCTGAGTTGTCGCAGGCGGTTGCGCCGGTGCTAGAGCGGGCGCGGGCGCAGTTGCATTAGGATCGATTGCTGGCGAGGCGCCAGTTCCTATCGCCTGAATCATCACCGTTCCTCCCCGGCGGTTCTGCCGAGGCCTCCGTGCTTGAGCGCCGCTATGTTCTTGCGGACGCCGGACCAGTAGCAGCACTGCTACCAGATGTTCGTATACAAATTGTTTATATTTTTAAGTAACGGCGCACCAATTGAATCGATGCGCCGTTAATTTTGTTTACCGGAAGAGGCTCAAAAGAGCGCTCTTTGAACTGTTAGCGATTTGAAGAACCTGGACACCAAGCTGTTGCTTGGTCTGAAGGGCCTGCAAATTCGCACTTTCCTTGGCTATGTCGGCATCAACAAGGTTTCCGATGCCAGTATTGAGCGAATCCGACAGGGTGGAAATGAAGCTGGCCTGACTCGCCAATGCCGTCGAGGACGCGCCAAGGTTGGACACGGCCGTATTTACATTGGTGATGGACGTGTTGATCTGGTTAAGGAGCTTGGTCGCCGCCGACACGGTGCTGAAGGAGGAACCTGCCGAGAATGTGATTCCCTTCGCGTTCGAACCTCCGGATTTTACATTGAGTACATTGGCCGAGACGCTCACAACCCCGCCACTGACATCGGCCAGGGCGCTGAGACTTGTGGCGCCGGACTTCAGCAGATTGACCCCGTTGAACGAGGCCGCATTCACTGTGCGGTTGATCTGACTGATCAGGTTGGAGACATCTGAGTTCAACTGGCTGCGGCTCGAAGAATCGAGGGACGCGTCCGTCGCCGAAGACACCTTGGTGCGTATCTGATTCAGAATATCTGACACCTGGGACGCCGCCGCGGTGGACAGGTCCACAACGGATTTTGTTCGGGTCAGGGACTCAGTCGCCGCCGCAAGGGAGGCCACGTCCGACCGCGAACGCTGGGCGATTGCCCAGACGGCTGGATTGTCGGTCGCACTATTGACCGCCAGGCCCGTGGAAACACGTGTTTGGACCACCTGCAACTGGGCGGATGTCGCATTCAGGTTGGACAGAGCGACCTGAGCGCTCACATTGGAATTAATCGAATTGGTAGCCATCGGCTATGCCCCTCTTCAACAGGACCGCCGTCGTTTTGACTGGCGGAGGCGTTTTGCCCGTTGAAGTGGCATGCATGTATGGCGCCACACCCTTTAGGTTTATTTCCCGGTGCAAATTCGGGGACTCGCCAAGACAATCCTGACGGTTCGCAAAACTTGTGGCCGGGCGGCATAAAATGCTCACCCGGCCAAATTTGCCACCTTAAGGGGTTATTTCAACCTAGTTCCAAGCGCTATTTGCAACATTTGGTTACAATTCTAACGCCCGGAGAACTTGGCTGGCCGCTTTTGAAGGAACGCTGTGACGCCCTCGACGAAATCATCGGTCTTGCCGGCAATGCGCTGGTTCAGGCGCTCCTGCTGAAGCTGCTCGGTCCAGCTATTGTCGAGCGAATCCCAGATCATTCGACGGATCATGCCAAGCGCTGATGGTCCCGCGGCCAGTTCCTTGGCGATGGTCAGGGCCGTGGACATCAGATCGGCGTCGGGAACGCAACGATTGATCAAGCCCCATTCCAGCGCCGTCTTGGCCGGCACCCGGTCGCCCAGCAAAGCCATCTCCATCGCCCTGGCCTTACCGATCAGGCGCGGCAGCATATAGGTTGAGCCGCCGTCGGGAACGAGGCCGATGCGACGAAACGCCTGGAGAAAATATGCGCTTTCGGCCGACACGACGATGTCGCCCAGAAGCGCCAGAGAGCATCCGACGCCTGCCGCCGCGCCGTTCACCGCCGTGACAATCGGAACGTCGCAGTCGCGCATCAGGGTGACCAGCGGATTGTAATGCAGTTCGAGGCTGCGGCCCGCGTCCGGCCGGCCGTCCGCATCCGAAACGCTGGTGGCGCCGCCGCCGCCAGACAGATTGGCGCCGGAGCAAAAGCCCCTGCCCTCTCCCGTCAGGACAATCGCGCGCGCCTTGATCTGGCCAAGCGCGACAGAGCGAAATGCGTGAGCCAGTTCTCCCGCCAGTTCGGTGCTGGCCGCGTTCATGGTCGAGGGATCGCACAGGGTGATGATCGCCACCCCGTCCTCGTTCGAAATCTTGATCTTTTGGTATTCCACCGGATCCTCCCTTGGGTCTGACCGGTAGAATAGGCTCAGCACGCGCCGCGGCAACTCTGACCTAGCGGCAGCGTGAGCAATCAGATTGAGGTAGGAGCGCGCGCGGCCCTAAGCGGCAAGCGAGGTCTCTGCATTTGTGGTCTTGTTGCGCCCGTTGCGCTTGGATTCATATAGAGCCTTGTCCGCACGCTCGAGAGCTGCGGACGGCGACTCGCCGGGATGAAGCGTCGCCACGCCTGCGGACACCGTGACAATGCCGAGATCCTCGGCGGTGGACCGGCGCTTCAGCGAGCGGCTGGCGATTTCGTCGCGCAATGCGTCCAGCGCGGCGGACATGCTGCGCGCATCTTCGCCGGGGAACATCATCGCGAATTCTTCCCCGCCATAGCGCGCCGCCAGACGCGGATGAACGCTGCTGCGTCCGATCAGGGTCGCGACATAGCGGATCACCTGATCGCCGGTCTGATGCCCCCAGGTGTCGTTGAAGCGCTTGAAATGATCAATGTCCAGAAGGGCGACGGAAAGCGGACGGCCGGTCGCGGCCGCGACTTCCACTTCCCGCGCCAGCGCTTCGTCAAAGGCCTTGCGATTGGCGAGGTTGGTGAGCGCGTCGGTCATGGCGTCGCGCCGCACCTGCTCCAGATGATCTCGCAGGCGCTTGACCTCGTCGGTCGACTGGCTCAGCCGCGCTTCGAGGGCGGAGTTTTCCTTCTGCACGCGGCGCGTGGACACGGTCAGCTTCTCGACGACCTGTCGAAGACTGGTCTGCTCAGAGGCCGAGGCCAGCTCGCGAGAAGCCCCTTCGAGCGTGCGGCCATATTCGTTCGTGCTCGACTGGGCGACCTGTATGGCCGCGCCGATGGCTTCCAGCTGACGCGTGAGCTGATCGCCTGCGTCGCGGATCTCCTCAGTCAGCCTCAGTCGCGGCAGGAATTGAAGGGCGATATCTTCGGCCATGGCGTCCGTCAGGTTTTCCCCCGCGGCAATCAGGCGGTGAAGTTCGCGACCAATGTCGCCCTGCGGATCGCTCAATGCGTGCAGCCAGAGCTCGTAATTGAGCGGAGTCGGCCAGATCTTGTTCTGCTCCATCTGCTCAAGTGCACGCTTCGCCAGACGATACGCATCAACGCCCCGGATTGCGGCTTCAGTTTGAACAGCCATATCCACTCACACATGATCGAAGCCGCCACTGAGCGACTTACATTTTCGTGACAATAAGCACCAAGTGCCCAACGTAGGGTTAAAGGTCGTCGCGTCTTGCTAGGCTTGCGGGACGGGCGCATGATTATCTTCAACAACTGGCCTGACAGGCCGCCCATGATGCGCACATTCAGCCGCCTGCCTGAACAGAACCAGCGCCAGACCCGGGGAAGAAAGACCATGAACGCTTCTGCAATCTCGCCCTCGCCGGACATCAAAATCCAGCTGAATGAGCTGCTTGGCCGGCAACGCGCGGCTCAGCTTCGCGACGGCGCGCCCCCAGCCCAGGTCCGGATCGACCGGATTGACCGCTGCATCGCCATGCTGGTGGACCACCGTCAGGACATTGAGTCTGCGCTGGACGCCGATTTCGGGGCGCGGTCCAGAGCCGCCACCGCCTTCACTGACGTCGCCAGCTCCATCGGCCCGCTCAAGCACGCTCGCGACCACCTGACAAGATGGATGCGCACCGAAAAGCGCTCCACAACCCCCAGCATTCTGGGCCTGTTCGGCGCCAAGGCGGAGGTGCGCTATCAGCCCAAGGGCGTGGTCGGCGTCATCAGTCCGTGGAACTTCCCCGTCAACCTGACCTTCGCGCCGCTGGCGGGCGTGCTGGCGGCGGGCAACCGGGCCATGATCAAGCCGTCTGAAGTCACGCCCCACACCTCCGACCTGATGAAGGCCATGTTCCAGAAGGCTTTCTCACCAGAGGACATCGTCGTCGTGACGGGCGGGCCGGAGGTGGGACAGATCTTCACCAGCCTGGCCTTCGACCACATGATCTTTACCGGCGCCACCTCGATCGGCCGCCATGTCATGCGTGCAGCGGCCGAAAACCTTGTGCCCGTCACGCTGGAGCTTGGCGGCAAAAGCCCGGTGGTCATTGGCCGCTCGGCGGATATGGCGGTCGCCGCCGCGCGCATCATGAACGGAAAGACCCTCAACGCCGGCCAGATCTGCCTTGCGCCAGACTATGTGCTCGCCCCGGCCGACCAGATGGACAGCTTTGTCAGCGCCGCCCGGACCTCGGTGGCCAGGATGTTCCCCACCATCCGTGACAATCCCGACTACACAGCTGTGGTGGCGGATCGCCATTATGACCGCCTGATGGGCTATCTGGACGATGCCCGCGCCAAGGGCGCCGAAATTGTGGAGATCAATCCCGCCGGGGAAGATCTGCGCCAGCAACCCCATCGCAAGATCGCCCCCACGCTGGTGTTGAACCCGACCGACGATATGAAGGTCATGCAGGAAGAGATCTTCGGGCCGATCCTGCCCGTGAAATCCTATAGCCGCGTCGATGAGGCGGTGGACTATATCAACGCCCATGATCGCCCGCTCGGCCTCTACTATTTCGGCGCAGATGATGCAGAGCGTGAGACCGTGCTGACCAAAACCACCTCTGGCGGGGTGTCGGTCAATGATGTCGTGATGCATGTGGCTCAGGAAGACCTGCCGTTTGGCGGAGTCGGTCCAGCCGGCATGGGCGCCTATCACGGCTATGACGGGTTTCGCGAGTTCAGCCACCGCCGCGCAGTGTTCCATCAGATGAAGAAGGACATCGGTCCGCTGGTCATGATGCGCCCGCCCTATGGCGCCGGCATCGCCAAATATCTGGCCGGTCAGATCAAGAAGTAGCGTTCCCGTTCAAACCCGCCGGGTCACAGGCTGAACCGGCGGGTGATATCCTGGGCCAGTGCGTTGATGGCGCTTGCCCACATGCCGCAGCCGTCCGCCACAAACACCCTCAGCTGCGGATACCAGGGCCACCCGGTCGTGCCCAGTTGCGGCCAGGCGCCCGGCAGCGAGACCAGACTGACCTCTGCGCCACAAGCAGCCGCGATATTGGTCGTGGCGTTCGCCGGGCCTGCGACCAGATCAAGCGCCACCGTCAAGGCCGCCAGTTCGTCCAGATCATCCTTCAAATCCAGGCCCGGAGGGTTCCAGATACGGATGCCTTCGGCCGCAGCCGCCTCCAGTTCCAGCGCACAGTCGCCATATTGCAGATTGACCAGCGTCACGCCCTTCAGCCGCAGGACCGGTTCCCACCCGCCGAAGCCGGAAAAGAAGCGCGAACGGGCCGGGTCAATGACGAGACTTTTCCACAAGAGCCCGACCTTGGGCTGGTCGTCCACCTCGGCCAGCGCCTTGCGCCAATAGACAACGCGATCCGGATCGGGCTTCAGATAGGATCGGCGCGCTGGAAAGCTGGCGACGCTGTTGCGAAACTGGCGCAAAGGCGCAGCGCCCGGCGCCCAGTAGTCCAGCCCCTCGGTCCTGGCGTCCACAAATGGGGCGATCCGCACCGTCTGATGGCCCAGCCGTCCGGAACGATAGGCGCCGATCACCGCTTGTGGAAACGAGCGCTGCAACAGGCTGACCAGACGCGGCTCAGTCGCAACGAACAGGCCGCCCGCCGGCCCCAGAGCCTCGACCAGGTCCGGGATCATGGACGCAAACATGACCTCGTCCCCCAGCCCCTGCTCGCCCATGAGCAGGAGGCGCTTGCCGTCAAGAGGCGCGCCGGGCTCCCACAGGTCAGCTTCGATGGGATAGAGCGTCACGTCCGCAAAGGCAGGATCGCGGCGCGCTTCATAGGCTTGCCAGCCCGCCTCCATCTGTCCGTCGCCCAGCAGGGACAATGACAGGGCCAGCTCCATCATCGCCCGGTCGGTGACATTGCGCGCAATGCCCAGGGCGCGCCGCCCGTCCTCTATCGCGCCGGCGGCGTCGCCCATCAGCAGCTTCAGATTCGCCCGGTTATAGATCGCCTTGTCATATTCGGGGTCGAGCCGGACCGCCTCGTCGAAGAATATCATGCCGCGCTCCGCTTCGCCCATGGCGACCAGCACTGTGGCGAGATTGTTCCAAAGCACCGGCTGTGCCGGATCGCGGTTCAGATTGTCCTTCAGCAGTTCGACCGCATCGGCATATTTCATCTGGTCACGCAGGGCGCAGCCAAGATTGTTCACAGCGTCCATATCGTCCGGATACCGGCCCAGATGCAGCCGAAACAGAGCTTCCGCCTGTTCAAACATCGCCAGATGAAAGGCGACCCGGCCCAGATCGCTGGCGATGCTCTCAGCGTCCGGATCGCGTTTCAAAACCTGCTCGAAACAGTGCAGGGCTGTGCTGAAGTCCCCGCCCTTTTCCCGCGCCGTGGCCATGATCCGCCAGGCCAGGGTCGATTCCGGGTCGTCCACCAGAACCTCAAGCGCCAGGGCCTCGACCCGCGACAGCACTCCGGGATCAACCGTGCGGCCATTGAGGGCGGCGATCGCCTGACGCAGCTTGTCACTTCGGGCGTCCACAGCCAGGGACGAAGCGGCGGCGGCCAGTCGAGATAAGGCCTTGGCGGACGTGGGGTCTTGCGCCGCATCCGCCGCCAAGGGCATGGCGGCGGGCTGCACGCGCGCCTCTGTCGGCTGAAACGTCAGGACCGGCGCATCCAGTAGCGTATCGGCAGGTTCAGGGCGCATGGACAGTCGATTCTGTGAACATGGAGCGCAAGGCTGGCTGCGTCGCTTTAACGTCAGCTTAATCCCAGCGACAGAGCGCCAAATGGCAAGCTAAGGTTAACCATACTTGTTTAGAAACACTTCAGGACGCAGGACTAGATTCGACATCGTCCGTCCGCGCCTTCAACAATCACGCATCGCGATCGCCGGACGGCCCGCGCTGCAAGGGAATCTCAGAACGCCATGCCCTTGAAATTGTCGCTGAAGCCTGGCGAGAAATTTGTTCTGAACGGGGCGGTCGTGCAAAACGGCGATCGCAGAACGACTTTGGTGTTGCAAAACAAGGCGTCTGTGCTGCGTGAAAAGGACATCATGCAGTCGGAGGACGCCAACTCCCCCGCACGCCGCGTCTATTTCCCGGTCATGATGATGTATCTCGATGATCCGGGCTTTGACACATATTATGAGGAATTCGCGCTGAGATTAACGGAATTCATGGGGGTTATCAGTAATCCTGCCGTCCAGTCCCATTGCGTGCAAGCCTCAAAGCACGTTCTGGCGCGGGAATATTATAAAGCCCTGATGTTGTGCCGTAAGCTTGTCGAATACGAAGACGAAAGGTTAGGGAATGTCGCTTCAGGCGTACAAAACGGCGGCTCAGCGGTCTGAGTCACCGCGTGACGCTGAGTACCGGCTTTTCGGACAGGTGACGATGGCCCTGATCGAGGCCTCGGAACTCGACAAGACCGAACTCAGCAAGCGCATGGAGGCGCTGCATTGGAACCGACAACTCTGGTCGGTTCTGGCCACAGAATGCGCCGACCCCGAAAACGCCCTGCCCGAAGCGCTCCGCGCCCAGATCATCAGCCTCAGCATGTTCGTCAACCGGCACACCAGCGCGATCATGCGCGGAGACGAGACGTTCAAGGAACTGATCGAGGTGAACCGCACCATCATGCAGGGCCTCGCGCCGGCGCAACGATAGGCGTTGAGCCGGCGACCACTCGTCAGCTTGCGCTCGGACCGCACGGCCTGCGCCTCCTCCTACAGCACGCGAATATCCACCTCGACCTGCATGCCCAGACTGGCGTTGCCAGGGCCGACGAACTCGCCGGCGACCGGGATCACCTGGTCAATGTTTCGCGCAACGGCGATAGGGATCAGGTTCGCGCCGCCTATGCTGCGATTGGTGGGATCGAAGGTGATCCACCCCGCGCCCGGCACAAATATCTCCGCCCAGGCGTGGGTGCATCCGGCGTCGGTAACGCCAAGCGCGGTCCGGTCGGGATTGTGCAGATAGCCCGATACGATGCGCGCGCCGAAACCCAGCGCGCGTGCAGCCTCGATGAACAGGACCGCCATGTCACGACAGGATCCGACACGCCGGTCGAGCGTCTCGCACGGGGTCTGGGTGCCCTCAACCTCCCGGCTTTCATAGGCGACCCAGGCCGTGACGCCCAGAGACAGGTCTTTCAGAAGCGACAGGGTGTCCGTCACCGGCCCGGCCACAAATCCCCTCGCCCATTGTGACAGCCGAAACTGGGGATCGACATATTGAAGCGTGGTCAGGGCGCCCAGATCGATCCAAACATCAGGTGAATAGACGAAAGGATAGGTCAGGGCCGAGGCGGAAATGTCGAAGACCGGCCAGTGGGGCGCATCCAGTTCGATCTCGCTGACGCTGTCAATCACCAGACGATCCGACATGAGGGTGAAGCTCGCCAGCCCGACCGTATTGCCAAAGACGTCCAGCGCCCAGGAAAGACGCCCCGGCGCACTGAGCGTCACTTCATGGGAGATGATCCGCAGATCACGGCTCTCTCGCGGGCGCAGCAACAGGCGATGGGCGCCAAAACTGACGGCGTACTGATAGGCGTAGGCGGTCTTATGGCGGATCAGCAGCCGGACCATGACGCGCTCCACATTTCCAAGCCTATGCAAGGCTTGGTTTTGCGCGCCGACGCAACCGCTTTCCGCAAGATCAGGCCGCGCGTTCGGAACACGCCTGAACTTTCGGCGCCGCTCCTGTCAAACCCTGGCGCACAAGTCAGGGAACGACGACGGAAGCGGTCAGGGGCAGGTCGCGCGACGATCCCCCGACCAGCACGTCACGCGCGCCATGCGCCACGTCCCAGCCACTTCGCGCCACCGACCAGTATTGCAGACTGCGCGCCGGCACGTGGATGCTGACCGTCCTGGTCTCGCCTGCCGCTATGTGCAGTCTGGCGAAGCCTGCCAGAGCATGCACCGGGAAGGCCGCCGCCATCGGGGCCGTCTTTGGCGCGCCCAGATAGACCTGCGGAACCTCGTCGCTGTCGCGCGCGCCTGTGTTCTTCACCTCGAAGCTGACATCCAGCCCGCCGTCCTTCGCATTGGCGGCTGCGAGATTGCGATACTCAAACCGGGTGTAGCTTTGGCCATAGCCAAAGGCGAACAGCGGCTGGGTGTTCTGGCGATCGAACCACCGATACCCGATATCCACGCCCTCGGTGAAGCGGGTCAGGCCGTCCTTGCCCTTGTTGGAGCGTTCGGGGTGGGCGGGGTCCGTGGCGGGATAGTCCGCCAACCTTGCACCCCAGCTGAAAGGCAGTCGCCCCGCGGGGCTGTCCTTGCCCAGAAGGATGCGGGCCGTGGCGCGACCGCCCTCGTCGCCCGGATACCACATCTGCAAGAGGCCCTTGACCTTGCCCAGCCAGGGCAGCGCCACAGGCTCGCTGACATTGAGCACCACGACCACATTGGGGTTCACCGCCGCTATGTCTTCGATCAGCTGGTCCTGATCGCCGGGCAGGCCGAAGGCGGGCGCGCCCCGCGACCAGGCGAAGACAACAGCCGTCTTGGCGGCCTTGGCGGCGGCGATGGCGCCAGCGCGATCCGCAGCGCGTTGCTGCGGCGTCGACCAGGCGAGCCGCACCTGAGCCGGTGCGCCGGATGTGTCCGGCCTCACCTCGACCTTGATCCGGTGCGGCCCGGCGGTCAGCTGGACAGCGCTACGGGCATTGTCCAGACCATCAGCACTCGGCAACAGACCGTCCTTGCCCGGAAGAACCGTATCGCCGTGCATGGCGCCGATGACCGCGCCCGCGCTTGCCGCCAGTTTGGCGTCGATGGTCACGGCCCCAGCCGCCCCCAGCATTTGCAGGGAGATCCAGTATTCGCCGTCCTGAGGCGCCGTCAGGGTCCCTTCCCAGCTCGCCCTTGTATTTTTCGCAAGGGGGTGGCCGGATTTCGCGGTGAAGTCGATCTGGGCGTCCGTCGTTGATCTGCCGTCTTCGGTCCGCACCAGACCGGGCTTGCCGTCATGGCTGAGCGCAGCGGCGGGGATGGTCCTGCCCGACATGTCGTCCGCGACCGCCAGCACTGGATGGGCGCCGGGCGCCAAGGCCTTGATCGCCGCCCAGGGGCTGATCTGGCGCTCCACCAGACCGGTCGAGCGCTCGCCCGCCGTGCCGATCGCCACCACCTGAGCCGCGCCGGGGCCGATCAGGGCCACGGTGTCCAGCCGCGACGCATTCAGCGGCAAAACGGCGCCCTCGTTCTTCAGAAGCACGGCTGCGTCCACCGCCGTCTGCTCGATCACCGCCGCATTCTGGGTCAGGGCGTGCGGCCCGACCTTGTGCAAAGGCGGATGGTCAAGATAGCCGAAATGGGCGATCTCATAGAGGACGTGACCGGCGGCGCGATCCATGTCCCCCGGCGTCATCTGACCCGACTGGTTGAGATCATGAAAGGTCGCGCGCGCGTCCCTTAAACTCCCGATGGCGCCCAGATCCATCGGCTCCGGCGCGGGCTCCTCCGGCATATGGCCGCCGATCAGGCCTGCGATCAGGGCGGGGTCAAGCTTGACGGGCTGGGCGGGCGGCGCCTTGTCCAGATTGAAATAGTTGAACATGAAGGCGGCGAACGGGCTGGTCGGATTGACTGCGCCGGGCATCTCCATATCCAGCCCGGCCAGCAGGAAATGGGGACCATGGACCGCCCCCCAGTCTGAGGTGACAAAGCCCTTCCAGCCCAGTTCGCTGCGCAGCACATCGGTCAGCAGGGCGTGGTTGCCGCAGGCTGAAAGGCCGTTAATCTTGTTGTAGGAACACATGATCGACGAGACGTCCGCCTTCACCGCCTCGGCAAAGGGCGCCAGATAGACCTCATGCAAGGTCTGGGGGTCGATCTCCACATTGCCGTAATCGGTGTCATAGCCGACAAAATGCTTGGCCTGAGCCATCACGCCGAGAGACTGCACGCCACGGATCAGGCTGGCGCCGATAGCGCCGGTCAGGACCGGGTCTTCGCCATAGGTGTTGTAGGCGCGCTTGGTCGTGATATCGCGGTCAATATTGATGAAGGGCTGGAGCACAATGTCCACGCCCAGCGCCCTGGCCTCCCGCGCGATCACCTCGCCATTCGCACGCGCATCCTCAAGGCTGAAGGTGGCGGCCAGCCCCATGGTGGCTGTCTCCGCCTGAGACGGCAGACGGGTCAGCACGCCGGGCGGGCCGTCGGCCAGGGTCAGGGCTGGCACGCCCAGCCGCGGCACGCCGACCAGATAACCCGCCTGCCCCTGACTGGTCGCCGGATTTTCCACCGCGCCGCGAATCAGAGACAGCTTTTCGTCCGGCGTCATCTGCGCAAGGAGGTGATCCACCCGCGCATCCCCGGTCACCACCGGGTCGGCGGCGCAGGCGGCCATGGGCGCGGCCGCCAGGGTCGCCAGAGTGAAAGCTTGCGCCAAACGCTTCGGACGGATCATTCCCACGGCCCTCTCCCTTATGGTTGCGCTACCACTAGGAGGCTCACACCAAACACGCAATGGCGTGCAGCCAATTCCCTCTGTGACAGGGCCCGCCGCGTCCCTGACGCCCGCCGTTTTTCACCCACCCTGGTCATGGCCGCCTCCCGTGGAAGAAAGAATAGGGAGCGCCAAGGGTGCGATCAAAGACAATTCCCGGCTGAGGTTGTAGCCTCGACATCGCATAATTCGCCCGACCGGAGTCCTGACCATGCCCAGCAACGCCTCTCTTCAGGCCCGCCGCCTTGAAGCCACGCCGCGCGGCGTCTCCATCGCCACCGAAGTCTTCATCGACCGCGCCCAGAACGCAGAGATCTGGGATGTGGATGGGAACCGCTATATCGATTTTGCAGGGGGAATCGCCGTGCTCAACACCGGCCATCGTCACCCAAGGGTGATGAAGGCGGTGACGGATCAGCTGGCCCGCTTCACCCATGCCGCCTTTCAGGTGACGGCCTATGAGCCCTATATCGCGCTGGCCGAACGGCTGAACCGGCTGGCCCCGTTCACCGGCGAGGCCAAGACGATCTTCTTCACCACCGGGGCCGAAGCGGTCGAAAACGCGATCAAGATTTCCCGCGCGGCGACGGGGCGCACCGCCGTCATCGCCTTTACCGGCGCCTTTCATGGCCGGACCCTGCTGACCATGGCCATGACCGGCAAGGTACTGCCCTACAAGAAGGCGTTCGGCCCCTTGCCCGCAGAGGTGTACCATCTGCCCTTCCCCGTCGCCCACTATGGCGTCACCGTGGAAGACAGCCTCAAAGCGCTGCAGTTCCTGTTCAAGGCCGATATTGAGCCGGAGCGGACCGCCGCCATCATTCTGGAACCGGTGCAGGGCGAAGGCGGCTTTCACCCCGTGCCGCCTGAACTCGTCCGCCAACTTCGCAAGATCTGCGACGAGCACGGCATCCTGCTGATTTCAGACGAGGTCCAGGCAGGCTTTGGCCGCACCGGCAAGATGTTCGGGATCGAGCACAGCGGCGTGGAGCCGGACCTGATCACGGTCGCCAAGTCGCTGGCGGGCGGCTTTCCCCTGTCTGGCGTGATTGGCCGCAAGGCGATCATGGACGCCGCCCTGCCCGGCGGTTTGGGCGGCACCTATGCCGGCTCGCCCCCCGCCTGCGCCGCGGCTCTGGCCGTGCTGGACGTGATCGCCGAGGAGGCTTTGCTGGAACGCGCAAACCGTCTGGGCGAAAAGGTCAAGGCGCGACTTGAAGCAATCGCCACTCGCAACGATGTAGAGCCTATCGGCCATATTCGCGGGCCGGGTTCGATGATCGCCTTTGATCTGGTGGAGAGCAAAGGATCAGATACGCCACGGCCGCAAGCCAATCTCCTGACCGCGCGCGCCCTGAAGGGCGGCCTGTTGCTGCTGTCCTGCGGCGTCTATGGTGAGACGATCCGGCTGCTTTATCCGCTCACCATCGAGGAGGAGGTTCTCGACGAGGGGCTGGCCATTCTCGAAAACGCACTCAAGATTTCATGAGGCCTGACTTGGACACATTTATCGACACCTCCCCGGACCTCGAACAGTCCCGGCTTGGCCTGAAGCGTGCGGACCTGTTTCGTCAGGCCGCCTATATTGACGGACGCTGGGTCGAGGGCGCAGCCCGTCTGACGGTGCACAACCCGGCGACCGGGCGCCCCCTGGGATCGATTCCGGACCTGGGCGAAGCCGAGACGCTCGCCGCCGTGGCGGCGGCGGAACGTGCGCTGCCCGGCTGGCAAGCCATGACCGCCAAGGCGCGCGGACTGGTCCTGCGCAGATGGTTCGAGCTGATGATGGCGCATCAGGACGATCTGGCCCGCCTTCTCACCGCCGAACAGGGCAAGCCCCTGGCCGAGGCCAAGGGCGAAATCGCCTATGCCGCCAGCTTTCTCGAATGGTTCTCGGAAGAAGGTCGCCGCGCCTATGGCGAGATCATACCGCCCCATCTGAGCGACCGCCGCATTCTGGTGACAAAGCAGCCCGTCGGCGTGGTTGGAGCGGTGACGCCATGGAACTTCCCCTCGGCCATGATCACGCGCAAGGCCGGTCCGGCTCTGGCGGCGGGCTGCGCCATGGTGCTGAAACCGTCTGACCTGACGCCCTATTCAGCCACCGCCCTCGCAGTGCTGGCCGAAGAAGCCGGTGTCCCTGCGGGCGTGTTCAACGTGGTCACAGGAACGCCGCAAGCCATCGGTGCGGTGCTGACCGGCGATCCGCGCGTGGCCAAGTTCACCTTCACCGGATCGACAGCGGTCGGCAAAATGCTCGCCGCGCGCTGCATGGACACAGTCAAGCGCGTCTCTCTGGAGCTTGGCGGCAACGCTCCCTTCATCCTGTTTGACGACGCCGATATCGACGCCGCCGTGGAAGGCGCCATTGCGTCCAAGTTCCGCAATGCAGGCCAGACCTGCGTGTGCGCCAACCGGTTCCTGGTCCAGTCAGGCGTCTATGACGCCTTCGCCGCCGCCCTGACCGCGCGGGTCAGGAGCTTGAGCGTCGGCGACGGACTGGAAGGGCCGAGCGATCAGGGGCCGCTGATCAATGAAGCGGCCGTGGCCAAGGTGAAGCGCCACATAGCCGACGCCATTGCCTGCGGCGCCACGGTCCTGACGGGCGGGGCGCCGCACAGCCTGGGCGCAACCTTCTTTGAGCCGACGGTGCTGACGGGCCTGCCCTCCACCGCCCTGATCAATCGCGAGGAAACCTTCGGCCCCGTCGCCGGTCTGGTGGCGTTCGAGACGGAGGAAGAGGCCCTGCGCATGGCCAATGACACGCGCTCGGGCCTTGCCGCCTATGTCTACACCAAGGATGCGGGGCGGATATTCCGGGTGTCGGAAGGTCTGCAATACGGAATGGTGGCGATCAATACCGGCCTGATCTCGACCGAAATTGCGCCGTTTGGCGGGGTGAAGGAATCCGGCCTTGGCCGTGAAGGCTCCAGCCACGGCATTGACGAATATCTGCAATTGAAGCTGTCTGTGCTCGCCATCTGATGCGGGCCAGCCCGGCCTGACGCGACTGGCCGGCGGCGACTGGACATGAGGACGAAGTTCACAGCATGGGCGCGAACGCGGTGAGAAAAGTCGCTCTGATCACTGGCGGCAATCGAGGCCTTGGCAAGGACATGGCCCTGTCATTGGCTGAGGCCGGGATGGACATCATCCTGACCTACAATGCAAACCAGCAAGAGGGCGAGGAGGTTGCCGAACGAATCCGCGCCAGTGGCGGGCGCGCCGCCGCGCTGCGTTTTAACCTTTCGGACGCCTCGGCGATTGACGGCTTCATCGCAGAGGTTCAGGCCCTGATGAACGCCCAATTCGACGGCGCCGAGCGGATCGACTTTCTGGTGAATAATGCCGGGATCGGTAGGGCCATCCCCCTCGACAGGCTGACCGAGGCCGATTTCGACACCTTCGCCAATATCCATTTCAAGGGCGTGCTGTTCCTGACCCAGAAGGCGCTGAGGATCATGAATGACGGCGGCGGGGTGGTCTTCATCACGGCGGCGGCGGACCGGTACAATGTGCCGAACTACGGACTCTATGCGGCCTGCAAAGGCGCGATTGAAGTCTTTTCACGCTACGTCGCCAAAGAGTACGGCCCTCGCGGCATCCGCTCCAATACCGTGGCGCCCGGAGGCGTGCCGACCGATTTCAATGACGGCTTCATCCGGCACAATCCGAAACTGCAGGAGATGGTCGTCGCCCAGACCCCGATGGGCCGTCTTGCCGACGCCCATGATATTGGCGGTCTGGTGCGCCTGCTCTGCAGCGACGATGCGCGCTGGATGACAGGCCAGCGGCTGGAAGCGACCGGCGGCTTCAATATCTGAAGGCGTCCGCTCAAGCCTTGCCGGTCGCCCAGGGCGTGAGCAACCGGCAAGCCAGGCCTAGAGCGCTTACCCGCCGGGTAGATACGGGTGGTCGGACAAGAAGCGCCTAAAAAAGTTGATAAAGCATCGGCCAGATGAAATCTGGTCGGAAATGGCTCTAGACCTTTTTATGGTCCCCGGCGTCCTTCAGATCGCCAATGGCCTCCTTGGCGCTGCCTAACACCTTGTCGGCAAGACCTTCAGCCCGCAGCTTGTCATTGCCCAAAACCTTGCCAGCAGCGTCTTTGATCGCGCCGACACCCTGTTGAGTGACGCCTTCGATTTTGTCTTTGTTCATTTTCAGCTCCTGTCACTGGCGCCCGGTTGAGCGACAATACCTTCACGATAGGCGCTGCAGGACCTGTCACAAGGATCGGGAACTACGCGCTTCAGCCCTGTCCTGCGCACGGCTCAGCTCATATCGTCGCGAAGCTCCTTGATGGCTTCGAGGACGGCGTGGGTGTCGGAAGGCGTCGACATCGCTGCGGCCTGGGCGTCGATCCGGTTCGCAATGGCGGGATTATCGCGGCGGCTTTCTTCCAAGAGGCCGACAATCTTGGCGATCTTCTGATCATTCGAGATCGAAAGCTCAAGCACAAGCTGCGCCCGCTGATCGGCCAGCCTGTCTTCACGCCGTTGGGTTGTGAGGATCAAGGCGCCAAGGACCAGTGCGCCCGTCGACATCGCCGCTGTCAGCCAGACAAAGGGCGGCGGATCTGGCGCCCTCCAGCCCAGCCGTGGAGCCGCCAGATTACCCAGCACCCAGCTGATGATCGACAGGATCAGCAAAGGGACAAAGCCGGGCCATCCGATGACAGCGGTCAGTCTGTCCAGGCCCTTTTGCAGCAGGCTGGTCTCTTGCCGGTGGGCCGCGCGAAGCTGAGCTGTAGTATGTGCTACCTCGACGATTTCAGGACCCGGCGGCACGGGCGAGATCACGAATCGCTTCTGCGTCGAGGTGGTGATCGTCGGTCGCCATTTCATGCACGGACCGCCCTATCGCATGAGGGTGATGCTCCCGCAGCCGCCGCGCCAGCCCCTCGATCGATTCAAGGTCCTTGTCGAGTCGGCCCATCACGATGATCCGTTCATCATCAGCGGTCGCGTCTGCAATCTCGTCGAGGAAGCGGCTGCGGCCCCCGTCGACGATCTCAAAGCGCTTGCTTGTATCGGGGGGCCCGATTTCAGATGGCGTGGCGCTGAAATGATAGACCTCGGCGTCATGCCGGGACACCACGACGACGGCGACACGCTTGGCCTGAGCGGTTGCGACCGTTTCGGCGTCGGCAACACTCAGAATGTGCGGCGTCCACCCGGCAGCCATCAGGAATTGACGCAGCTCCAGCATCTCCGCGCCGGTCAGGTGGGGAGTGTGGGGCTTCAGGAAGGCGAGGCTGTGATGATCGATCGTCAGTTGGTAGCGGTGATTGGATAACTGCCGCGCCTCGCCCACTTGGTCGAACAGTTCGCGCACGTCATTCCACGCCAGATGATGAGACATCGGGTCCTTGAACAGCAGATTGAGCGTGGTGCGATAGGCGCCTGACAGGTGACGTGGCGCTTCCAAATTGTGCGTCGCGGCCCTGTGTGTGCTCGCGTCGGCAGGTGCGCTGGATGTGAATGTCATCTGCTTGAATATCCTTTGGGAAAGCCACCAGGATCAGACGCCGATCCGTTGATCATGATGAGGGATCAGCCAGCTTTGCGGCAGATTCGGACTCTACCCATGCCCCTTGCCGCGCCGAACCGCGCGCGTGGGTAGTTTCCGGCGGATGAACCGATGCCGCGCTTCTCCTAGGGTTTGGCGACTGAGCCGCCCCCATTGGACGGCTTGCCGACAACCACAAAGGTGTCATCCATGACGAAATCCGCCCTGTCTGCGTCCAAGAGCGCCATATCAGGCCGCTTCATCAACATGACGATCGGTGCGGTGCTGGGCGCGACGCTGCTGATTGCGCCCCTGTGCGCCATGGCCGAACCGGCCCATGCCCACCACGCCATGCGTCACAGCGCTGAAAGCGTCGAAGAACGGATCACGCATCTTCATGCGGAACTGAAGATCAAGGATGATCAGGAAGCCGACTGGAGAACGGTCGCCCAGGTCATGCGCGATAATGAAGCGGCCATGCGCAAGATGGCGGCCGACAATACTGCTCTGCCCGGACACCCAGTCACCGCGGTTGATGATCTTCGCACCTATGAGCGGTTCAGCCAGGCTCACGTCAATGGCCTCAAATCGCTGATCGGCGCCTTCGAGACGCTCTACAACACAATGCCGGACGCGCAAAAGGCCAATGCAGACAATGTGTTCAAGAAGTTCGGACGCCATGCGCACCGCACCGTCAGTTGAGCGCACACGACCTGCAGGGGAGTCTGACATGAGCAACACCAACAACCGCAAAGCCAGATGGGGACATGCGCTGGTTCTCGCGTCCATGGCCATCGGGCTGATCACCGCGGACCTGTCTTCAACAGCGCAGGCCGCCGCGAGACAGGGCGGCGGCGTTCGTAGCCGCGGCGACGGAGCCCGCTCGTCCGGCCCTTCGGGCGGTGTCCACGGCGGTCCTTCGCGAGGCCCAGGCCGCCCTGCCGGCGGCGCGCCACGCGGCGGCAAATCATGGGGCGGGAATTGGGGCGGCGGTTGGGACGGCGGCTACTATTCCGCGCCGCCCCTGATCTATGATTACCCGTATGACGAGCCCTATGACAGCCTTTACGACTGTTATCCGCCGCTCATCTACACCCACCATTACCCCTATCGGCCCTGCTACTAGCCTCAATGACGTGCACGGAGGTGCGGCAATGTCGCCGCGCCTCGACGTCCTGAACAGACCCACTCCATGGCCGCCCGCCATGGAAAGCCCACGCGCGAAACGGAACCGTCAGATGTCTGCAGACCGCCCCACCCGCCCAGCGACCGCGCTGTTTTCTCCAGTGAAGGTGGGCGCTTTTGATCTGGCGAACCGCATCGCCATGGCGCCCCTGACCCGCAACCGGGCCGGTCCCGACATGGTTCCGGGACCTTTGGCCGCGACCTATTATTCACAACGGGCGAGCGCTGGTCTGATCATCGCCGAAGCGACACAGATTTCGGCTCAGGCCCAAGGCTATGACGCCACGCCCGGCTGCTATACCGATGCCCAGGTCTGCGGCTGGCGCGAGGTGACGGACGCCGTACACGCGCAATCGGGAACCATCGTGCTTCAGTTGTGGCACACGGGCCGGGTCTCCCATACCCGCTTCCAGAAGGACGGCGCGGCGCCGGTCGCCCCCTCAGACGTGAGGGCGCACGCCAAGACCTTCATCGCCGGTGAAGGGTTCGTGGACACGTCTGAGCCGCGCGCTCTTCGCGCCGACGAGATTCCCGGAATTGTCGAGGACTTCCGTCGCGCATCCATCCTGGCGATGGACGCGGGCTTTGACGGGGTCGAACTGCACAGCGCACACGGCTATCTGCTGGACGAATTCCTGCGCGACGGCGCAAACAAACGAACCGACGTCTATGGCGGCGTCATTGAAAACCGCGCGCGACTATTGCTGGACGTCACCCGATCGGTCGCTGAAGCTATCGGTCCCGACAGGATCGGCGTGCGCATCTCTCCCGTTTCAACGGCGGGCGACTCGCGTGATTCCGACCCTCAACCGCTGTTCGAATATGTGGCCAGCCAACTCGGCCTGTTGAAAATCGCCTATCTGCATGTGGTCGAAGGCGACACCGGCGGCGACCGGTACAATATCCCATTTGACTATGAGGCGCTGCACGACCAGTTCGACGGCGCCTATATGGTCAATAACGGGTATGATCGCGCCATGGCTATGGATGCGGTTTCCACGGGGCGGGCGGATCTTGTCTCCTTTGGAAGGGCCTTTATTTCCAATCCGGACCTTGTGGAACGTCTGCGCAATAACGAACCGCTCAACCCGTTGATGGATCCGGCCACCTTTTATGGCGGCGGCGCGCACGGCTATACGGACTACCCGGTGCTCAGCCCCAAACGCCTGACCCGTTGCTGAGCGATCAGAGCCGTGACCTGAGCCGACTGGGTTTCGGCGCAAGATGCGCGTGCAGCCGTTCTGCGGGCGGAGCGGGCGAGGGGCGGGTCGCAGCATCGCGAGGACAGAACCCGTCCCGCCACACGCATTGCAGCACTTAACTTCGCGATCCTCGCCCCGCCCCGGATTTCCAACCGGCTTGTCCGTTAATGAGCGACAACCCCTGCCGGCGCGCGCAAAGCGGCCCGCCATCCCTCAATCAGGGCCATCGCCCTTCCCGCGCCGAACACATATCGGTCAGGCCGCACCAGCACCGCCGAGGCGCTGCGGCTGTTCAGCCAGCGCTCGAAATCGTCAGCGAAGCTCTGAACTTCAGGATCTGAAAGCTTGAACACGGACAAGCCCGGCTCAGGCTCCACCGCCTCGCGGGTGATCAGCCAGGCGCCGTCGCCCGCCACATCGTCCCAGCGCACCGGTCCCGCCCAGGGCTGGATAAACAACTCCCCGGCCGACGCTGCGCCAGCCAGTAGACCCGGCCCCGTCAAAGGAGCAAAGGCGAAGCCCTGTCCGGGCGCCTCGGGCGGGGCGGCGGCGCGCTGAGCCAGCATGGCTGCGTTTCTCTGGGCTGCGGCCTGCGGATCAAGGATGCACACCGTGCGCCCCATCATCAGGGCCAGATCAATGATGCCCTTCACATGCGCTTGGCGCTCGGTCTGGTAGGTGTCGAGCAACCCCTCGCTGGCCGCGCCGCTGATGACGGCGGCGAGCTTCCAGGACAGGTTGGCGGCGTCCCGCACCCCGGCGCACATGCCCTGTCCAGCAAAGGGCGGGGTCTGATGGGCCGCATCGCCCGCCAGAAACACCGGCCCAAAACGCCATTCATGGGCGATCAGGGCGTGAAAGCGATAGACGGCCTTGCGCTCCAGCGTCACCGCCCCCTCGACATCCCAGGGCCGCAGCAGTTCGGCGACAAAGGCGTCTTCGCTGACCTGTTCGGCGGTTTCACCCGGCTTGAGCATGAACTCCCACCTGTGCCGACCCGAGCCCATCAGGACGCAGGTCGTCGGACGGACCGGATCACAGATCTGGAGATTGATGTCTGGCAGGCGTGACGCATCCTGAACAAGGGTGTCGATCACCAGCCATGGCTCATCGAACTTCAGGTCATCCATCGTCGCGCCGCAGAGCGATCGCACCCGCGATGAGGCGCCGTCAGCTCCGACCAGATAACGCGCCGTGACCCTTTGTTCGCCGGAATCGGTCTGGAACCTCGCGATCACGCCATCGGCCTCGACCTGATAGTCCAGCAACGCCCAGCCCACGCGCAGCTCGACGGCTTCCAGCTCTGCGATACGCTCCCGCACCGCCGCCTCGACGGAGGGTTGATGGATCATGTTGGCCGCAGGCCAGCCGGAGGGCGAGCCCTTGGTCAGAAAACGCAGCAGGACCTGTCGATCCGCGGTCAGGAAATCATACTGCTCCGCCGGACGGCTGGCAGACATCACCTGATCCGCGACGCCCGCCTTCTGGAACACGCGAACCGTCTCATGGTCGATATGAGCCGCGCGTGGCAATGGATAGATGGTCGGGGACTTGTCGGTGAGCAGGGTGCGCACGCCCGCCTGCCCCAGCAGCGCGGCCAGGACGGCGCCAGTCGGCCCGGCGCCGACGACAATGACGTCAAATCGCGTGTCCACGGTTCAGGCCTCCGCCTCAAAGCGGTTTTCAATCTGCCCCAGACCTTCAATTTCACAGCGCACCACATCGCCTGCTTTCAGGAACTGGCGCGGGGTCATGGCTGCGCCGACGCCGCCCGGCGTGCCGGTGAAGATGATGTCGCCCGGCTCCAGCGTCATGGCCTGGGACAGGTGCTCGATCTGCTTGAACAGGTCGAAAACCAGATGACGGGTATTGGACTTCTGACGCAGATCGCCATTCACCCAGCAGCGAATATCGAGACCGTGGACATCGTTCACCGCATCCGCCGTCGTGATCCAGGGGCCAAAGGGCGCATGGGTGTCAAAGGACTTGCCCAGCGACCATTGCGGGGTGCGATGCTGCCAGAAACGCTCGGTGACATCATTGCCGACCGCATAGCCGAATATGTGTTCAGAGGCGCGCTCAGCCGGAATATGCTTGCCGCCCTTGCCGATCACCGCCACGAGTTCGACCTCATAGTCGACAAAGCCGCTGGTCTTCGGGATCTGCACGGGCGCATAGGGACCGTTGATGCTGGTGACGGCCTTGGTGAACCAGACCTGATGCTCAGGCGTGGCCATCTTGCTCTCCTCGATGTGGTCGGCGAAGTTGAGCCCAATGGCGAAGATCTTGCCGGGCCGGAGCACGGGAGCCAGCAATTCCACCTCGGACAGGGGCTTGCCCGCAGCGGACCGCACCGCACTCTCCATGTCCGCGCGACGAGCGGACCAGCCGCGGATCAGGTCAATCATGTCGCCATCAAAGCCTGAATCAAAGAGCTGCGAACCTTCAACCACGCCAATGCGCGGCCCCTGATCCGATTGATAGGTGACAAGTTTCATGAGGTTTTTGTCCTGCGGTTCAAAGCGAGTTTGGAAAAGCAGGACCCCACTGGACGCCCAGCAGGTCCTGAAGCGACGCCGTGTTGGACCCATCCTCAACGGTGAACAGATCACCGTCGGTCCAGTGCTCCAGTTCATTGCCGAACGGATCTTTCCAGTAGTCGAAGATCTGGCTGCCCAGAATGTGGCGTCCAATCCCCCAGGCGGGCGTGCGACCGTCACGGGCAAGATGATCGTGGCCCAGCCGAAGATCATCGAAATGGGTCACCTCGAAGGCGGCGTGGTTCAGGGCGGGGGCACGGGGCGACTGAAGCAGGAACAGCGTATGATGGTCTGTTGGCGTGTCGCCCCGATCGCAGCGCAGGAAGGCGCCGATGGCGAAGCCCGGCGCGGCCTCGATCTCGTCCGATGTGACAAAGCCAAAGCGCGCCTTGTACCAGGCCTCTGAACGCCTAAAATCGCTCACTTCAAGGACAGCATGACCCAGTCGCAGCACGGTTGACGGACCCGGCGCAAGTCGCACGCGCAGGCGCTGTCTCGGATAGGCCCGGGCGGTGTTGCGCTGAGGCTCCTCTGGCAGAGCCAAGGTTTGAGCCTGAACCTGTCCGGCGACCACCTCGACCAGAATTCCGTCCGGATCTGTCAGCCGCACCACCTTGCCGCCGCCCGGCCAGTTCAGATCTTCCACGGACGCGCCTTCGCTGGCGGCCAGCTTTTCCAGGTCAGCGAGGCTTTCGGCGCGAAATCCGATCGCGACGAAGCGGGCCTCGCCCCGTTCCGTGACATGCAGGACAGGCCATGGCCCAGCGCCGCGCGCAATCAGCAGGTCTTCAGATTCGCGCATTGGGCTGAGGCCGAAGGCGACGACGAAACGTTCCATCTCATCGAGATCGGGCGCTGAAAATCGCACATGAGCGATGTCTTCGATCTTTATCAGGCTCAAGGTCGCCTCCCCTCCCGTTATTCGACTATTTGGTCAAATAAAGCGCAAGGTGTCGCCTCGGTCAAGTCCCGCTGACGTGGGCGCGTCGGCCCTCACGCACAGTTCGGCGTCAGTCCGGTATGAGCTGGGACGCGACGCTTTCCAGCAAAGCCTCTGCTTCCTGCAGACCAAGACCCAACCCGCGATAGGCGAAGGCCAGAACCGAAACATAGAGCCGTCTGGCGTCGGCACTGTCCGGCTTGTCGAAAAGAACCCTTCCAATCAGTACATTGGCTGCACCGATCAGATTGAGCATGGCCGCATCAATATCGCGACAGTCAAAGCGGCCGCTGTTGACGCCAAGCTCCAGATCGGCCCGCAAACCCGCATTGAGGCTGTGGCGTGGATCAATGGATCGCCAGTCGGCGCTCAGGACAAGGCTGGCCTTTTCCGGCTGGTTGAGCGCGAACACTACAAACTGGGCCATCCCGCGAGCAACCCGGAGCGCGGGGTCCGTCACACCGCGATTGATCTCTGAAACGGTCGCCTCAACCTCAACCCGCACGCCCGCGGCAATTTCTCGGGCGAAGCTGTGCTTATCCGCAAAATGATAGAAGAAACTGCCCTTTGCGACATTGGCCGCCTCCACGATCTCATCGATCGACAGGCTGTCGACAGGACGCTCAGCCAACAGCTTCAGGCCCGCCTGCAACAGGGCTGGCTTGGTCTTCGCCCTTCTTCGGCTCAGAGATGGCGGAGGCGAACTGGTCGGCGACGGTTCCATATCAACCCTATGCCGACGATTTTCTCCTGCGCCAAGACAAAGATGTCGACATGGAGGGCCATGAAGGCGCAGGACGCCGTTCGCCAGACATGTGGCGGCCAGGGCCGGAAAAGGCCGCCCGCGGCGTGTTTTCAAATCCGGCGGCCTTGCAGCAAGCGGATGATGATCACGACGACTGCAATAACAAGCAATATATGAATCAAGCCGCCCATTGTATAGGAGCTGACGAGCCCCAAAAACCACAGTACAAGAAGAATAACTGCCAATGTATAGAGCATAATTTACCCCGAATAAAGAGGACGACTCTCTCACGACATGTCAGAAATTCGGCGCGTTCGATAGTCTCAAGCCCAGAAACTATTGTTAACAGCCTCGGAATATACCTATGCAGTGACAAGAGGCTGATCCGTCAAGCCATTCAGATCCGTTGCACGCCAAGACCGACCCTGGCGCGCAGGTCGCGGAGGCGATGTTGGACGGGGCGCCGAAACCCGTGGCGTCAGTTTCGCTCGAGATAGTCGCCAACCGTCTGGTTGAAATTGGAAAGTCCATCTTCAAGATAGTCGCTGACCAGAGGGATGCCGCTCACATAGCGCGCCATATTGGCGCGCCCGATATCGCCAGCCGCCGCGCGCGCAGAGGCCCATTCAGAAAGGGCGAAGTCACCACGCCCCAGCCAGATCAGAGCGATGAGGTCGCGCTGCTCATCATCATTCAGGTCATGAATCGCGCTGAACAGTTCGTGCCGCGTCTGATCGCCGGGTCCGGACTCCAGCGCATCCACGCTGTGGTCGTCGGTCGGATTGGAGCCGCTGTTCGGGTCCGTTTCTTCAACCTTGGCGTCATATTGGCGAGCCTTGAGCAAGATCTCGATGGCTGTATCAGAATTGATGGTCAGGTCCGGCATAGGGTGCTCCAGTGGATTTCAGGGCCGATGGGAGGGGGCCTGCAGACAGGCCAGGGTTAAAGACTGCGGATCAGGCTTGTCGCCTGTCTCACCCGATCAGCGATGTCATTCTGCACAGTCGACGGGACAAGATCGCAGGTCGCCCGGCCAAAGGCGCGAAAGCGGCGGCGCAGTTCATAGACCTCGTCCAGCAGAGACAGGACGACCGGCAGGGCTGCGTCATTAACCTCAAGGTCGTCTCGCAGATCCTGAATGAGGCGCACCCGCGCCACATCGATCTCGCGAAACAGATACTGACCCGCCTGCTGGTCCGGCCTGACCCAGTCATTGTCAATCCAGTGCTCCAGATCCTGCTGGTCCAGGCCCGGCGTTCGTTCGATAAGCATGTAGAGCGTGATCACAAGCTCGCCTCCAGTGCATGACGTGGATCGCGGGGCGTGTCCGGCGTCCAGTGGGTCATGAAATCGTCAAGCGCCGCATCGGGAGCGCCGATCATGACCCGCAGGGTGACCAGCAAATCGCCGGCGGCCAGACCGCCATGGGTCGGAACGCCGCGCCCACGAAGGCGAAGCTCGCTGCCACTATCGGAATGGGGCGGGATGCGCAGCCACACCCAGCCCGAAGGCGTCGGCGCCTGAATCCTCGCCCCGAGCACGGCCTCTGACACGCTGACCGGCAGGGAAAGGCGCAGGGTCTGGCCGTCGCGCACGAAGAAGGGATGGGGACTGACGCCGATCTCGATCAGCGCGTCGCCGCGTTCACCGCCGCCGGTCGGGATCTCGCCACGTCCGCGCAGGCGCAGCACCTGGCCGCTTTCACACCCGACGGGCACGCGAACGTCCAGGACCTGATCGCCAGGCAGGTCCAGACGCAGCGTCGCGCCGTTCACCGCATCCAGGAAGCTGGTCTGGAGCGAATAACGATGATCTCGCCCGCGCGTGGAGGCGCCAAAGCCGGAGCGTCCTGCGCCGAACATGGAGCCGAACAGATCGGTGAACTGGTCGTCATCCCAGCCGCCTGAAGCGCTGCCCCGACGACCATAACGCGCACCAGCCGGTCCGTCCGCCTGATCGCGGTAAGACGGACGCGGCGCCTGAGCCTGCCCCTCTCCATCAATTTCGCCCCGGTCAAATTGAGCGCGTTTCTCCGGATCGGACAGGATGGCGTTGGCGCCGGTGATCTCCTTGAACCGCGCCTCCGCCGTGGCGTCGCCGGGATTGACGTCGGGATGGTGCTTCTTGGCCAGTTTGCGATAGGCCCGCTGGATGTCGGCGGCGCTGGCGTCGGCGGCGAGTCCCAGGGTTTTGTAGGGATCGGCCATTCAGTCTCTTCCTAAAAACCAGGGCTTCCCGCAATTTGCGGCGCGATGTGGGAGGGCGTGGTTCGGCCAGCGCGAAAGGGCAGCACGCCGGCCAAGACGCCGAGACGGCCCGACCAATTGTCGTCGACGGCCGATGTGATGATGAAGCTGGCGGCGCTGGAGGCGCCCCGCCGCTCACCGCAGCCTCGGTCTATGCAATAGTCTGGTTCGCCTCCCCGGCCAGCATCAGGCCCATCAGCCTGGGGATGATGAAAGCACCGCAGGAGACAGAGGCCCCAGCACGCCAACATCGCTTGACGTGCAGACTAGTGTCGGCAGGCTCCGCCGCGCAGGTACGGAAAACACCTAGAGCCGAGGGCTGGCGCCGACATTTCAGCCCTGACCGCGCGCAGTGATGATGTAGCGGTCAATATTGGCGGCCAGAACGTTCAACGGCACATTGCCGCCCTCAACGATGGCCTGATCAAAATCGCGCAGATCAAAGCGCGAGCCCAGGGCGGCCCTGGCGCGATCGCGCTGCACATTGATCTCGATCTGACCCAGCTTGTAGCCGCAGGCCTGACCCGGCCAGGCGCAGTAGCGGTCAACCTCGCTGGCGGCGTTGGATCGTGGCAGTCCCGTGGCGGCGATAAACTCCGCCAGCGCCTTCTCGCGCGACCAGCCCATGGCGTGGATGCCTGTATCAACCACCAGCCGCACCGCGCGCCAGGACAGGCCCATCAGATAGCCCAGGCGTCCCGCCGGATCGTCGTCATACATGCCAAGTTCGTCAGCCAGTTGCTCTGCATAGAGCGCCCAGCCCTCGGAATAGGCGTTGAAGGCCAGTGCCGAGCGGATCAGCGGCAGCTTCTGGGCGTATTCGCCCTGCCAAACATGTCCCGGAACGCCTTCATGAAAGACCAGATCAGGGATGGTGACCCTGTTGTGGATGGAGGGGTCGCCAAGATTGACCCAGATCTTGCCGGGGATCTTGCCGTCAATCGACCCCGGACCGCCATAGGCGGCGGGAGCGCCGGGCTCTTCCGCCAAAGGCAGGCGGTGAATCTCGAGATCGCCGCGCGTCAGGCGGCGGAAAGCGCGAGAAAGTCGGGGGCGGATCGCGTCGATCTTCCCATACATATAGGCCACGATCTGACGACGTCCGTCGTCGTCATTGGGAAAGCCCAGTTCCGGGCGCCGTTGCAGCGCTGCCGCGCGCTCCGCCACTGTTCCCTGGGTCAGGCCAAAGCCGCGGAGGATATTGTCCATGCGCGACTGGAGATCGGCGACCTGCTCCAGACCCAGAGCGTGAATCTCCGCGGCGGAGCGTCGCGTCGTCGTGCCGGCGCGAAGACCGAACCCATACCACTCCGCCCCGTGGGGGCGCGTGGACATGCCGGCGTCGCTCACGGCCACCGCCCGCTGAGCCCGGATTTCCTCAAGCTGGCGCGCCAGCGCCGGAACGACCGCGCCGGACGCAATGGCGATGGCCTGATCGCGCCAGCGGCCGGGCAGAGCCGCGCCCTTCCGCGCCAGTGGACCGACCAGCGGGCCGTCCGGCAGGGCCGCCTGGGCGATGGAGCGACTCATGGAGGCTTTGGTCTTGTCGAGCAGGAAGTCCGGCGGAACCAGTCCCATCGCGCGCGCGGCGCGGATACGCGTTGTCTCGCCGTCAAGCTGGGCCGGCAAGGCCTCAAGTCGCGCCAGATAGGCGTCTATATCCGCCTGATCACGAACGGGCTGGGAGCCTTCCAGAAGCTGCGGCCCGTCCAGCCATGCGCCCACATTCTGGATCACGGCGTAAGGCGTATTGCGCCAGTTGCCAATGGTCGCAACCCCGTATGGCAGGGCCATCCCGTCAAGGGCCGTGCTGAAGGCGGTCTCGACCACCGAAAGACTGGTCTGGGTCGACGGATCAAGCCCCAGGCGCGGCAATTGGGCGAGCTGGCTCAGCGATTGCGTCAGGAACCTGCGCCGCTTCTCCTCTCCGTCCGGCGAGCGATCATCAAGTCGGCCGCGCAGATCGGCATGGGCGCCATCGTCGACGCCCAGTTCCGTGGCCTGGGTCGGCTCCAGCTCAAGCAGACCCCATGCGAGCCTGTCGAGCAGCGCATCCGCCGCGCCGTCAGGACGGGCTTGCGCCATGGCGGGAGCGCCGACGGAAGCTGCGGCGAGTCCGGCCAGGGCCGAACGACGAGTCAGATCAGGACTTTTCATGAGCAGATCATTCCCGACGCGGATGACGCCGTCCAGATGCCTCCGTCGGGGCGCTTCAGAATTGTCGCCTCTGCCTGTCAACGAGATGACTTGAACATAGATCGGCTCAAAATGGGACAAACCAGCCCAATAATGGACATTAATTAAACATTAACTGTTAAAGAATTGTTCACTATGAAATATACAATGTAGAATAAGAAAGTACATATAAATAAAAAAATGGATAATAAGTTGTTAAAACTATGGATATTTCCAATTAAGATCAGATTTTGAATATTTTATTCACCACCTGACAGTCATGGCACGTCGAATGCAGCACGTCTTCCGCCAGACTGAGCTGGCTTGGAGATGACAATGAAAAAGATTCTGATGCTCACGGCGAGCCTGATGATCACCGCGGCGGCCTCGACCGCATCCGCCGAGACGGACACCAATTCCGTCGGGCAGACCAATAATGTGCAGATCGACATCAGCCACGAAGCCGCGGCGGCAAACGCCTCTATATCGAATGTGACCGGTGCGGTTTCCACCACCGCCGCCGCTATTGGCAATTCACTGTCCGTAACGGGCGGCAATGGTTCGACCACCGGCACGGTGAACTCGATCCAGGAGAGCACGGCTGGCGTGGCCGCCTCGGCGACGACCGCGATCTATAATGTCAATGGCAATGTCAGCGACACGGCCGCCGCCATCGGCAACTCGGTGTCTGTTTCCGCTGCGACGATCTCGCGGGTCAACAACGCCCAGTACCAGTCCAGCGCCGATCCCAGCGCTGCGCTGAACGAAACGACGAACTACGTCAACGGCGCCGTCGCCGGCACCGCCGCTGCGATCGGCAACAGCCTGTCGGTTTCAGGCGCCGTGTCGTCCGTCGTGAACAACTTCCAGATCTCCGCAGCTCCCGACAATGCGTCTCTGACCGCCAAGGTCTACAACGTATCGCAAGGCATTTCGGAAACGGCTGCAGCCATCGGCAATTCCGCCTCCGTGACCGGCGATATCGGCGCGCTCAACACGACCCAGGAAAACTTCGGCAATGTCGCGGCCACGGCGGTCGTCAACGCCAGCAACATCAGCGGCGGCGTGGCGTCGACTGCGGCGGCGATCGGCAACAGCCTCAGCGTCACCGGCAGCGTCAATGGGACCATCAATACGGCCCAGCTCAACGTCAATGGCGCAGAGAATGCGGCAGCCCGCATCAATGTGGGCAACGTGACCGGCGCTGTTGCAACGACCGCAGCAGCGATCGGCAACAGCGTCAGCATCACCATCAAGTAGCCAACCCTATCGAGGGGCCGGGTCGCATCCGGCCTCTCGACTCTTTTCAGGCTAGCACAGGACGTTACCCCATGCAGGTTAAGCTATGCTTTTTCACTGCCGCCTCAATCGCGATTGTGCTCTTGGCCCCTGCGGCGTCGGCGCAAACCACGCTGGCGGCGCCGGCATGGACGTCCGGCGGCTATAATAATTCCGGGGCCAATACGTCCCAGGCCTTTCAGGCCAACCCGGCCGGGAAGAACAATACGCTGATCGTGAATGGAGAAATTCAAAGCTCCAGCACCGTCACCCTCGCCTCGCCGCTCGGACCGCTTTCCGGCGGTGCAGGGCTGGCCTCGGCGGGCGCGGGCTCGGCCACCACAACCGCGATCGGCAATCTGCTCAGCGTGCAGATCTCCGGCTCGGGCAACACGGTCGTGATCAACTCAAAACAGACCAATTCGGCGGCCGTTTCCGCCACCACCTCCAAATAGTCACAGGCGCAAACCCCATGATCCCGCTTCGCCTTGTCGCCCTCAGCGTCGCCGTCGCCAGCCTGCTGGCCGGTTGCGCCAGCACCAGCGCCGACCCCAAATCCGGTCTCTATGCCAAGCCCATCGGCAATGCGCCGGTGACGCGTGACCAGACGCCCTATTCGGCCGCCCTTTCCTGTCTGGCGGACTATGCGCGAACCAATCGCCTGGTGGCGCCACGCATCGCGGTGGGCCGGATCGCAGACATGACCGGCGCATCGAACCAGGTGACCGGAAGCCAGCTGACGCAAGGCGCCTCCATGTTCGCCATGACCGGGCTGGGCAAGGCCGGCGCGCGCCTGGTGGAGCGCTACGACACGATCGTCCCGGAAATCGAGCTCAAATACGCATCGATCAAACTGTTGTCCGACACGCCCGAAAAGGCCGGAACCGACCCCAACAATTTCCGCCGGATCTATGCGGGCCAGATTGCGGGCTCTGAGTACTACATTGTCGGCGGCATCACCGAGTTGAACAGCAACATCATGTCCACCGGCTTCAACCACAAGCTCGGTTCGTCCAGCACCAATGGCGGATCAGCCCTCTTGGGCGGACAGACCTATGTCATGAATGTCGCCATGGACATCCGGCTGGTGGATTCCCGCACCCAGGAAGTCGTGGACATGGTGTCCTACCAGAAGCAGGTCGTGGGCCGCCAGATCGGCGGGGAAGTGTTCGACTTCTTCCACGGCTCCGTCATCGACCTGTCCGCGGGCGGAGCGGCGATGGAGCCCGCGCATCTGGCGGTGCGAACACTGGTCGAGCGCGCCATGTTCGAGTTCATGGCCAAGTTCTACGGCATGAAGGATCACAGCCCCTGCCTGCCCGCCAGCGCCGATGTTCTGGCCTGATCCCCGTCTCGCACCTCAACCCTCCAACCGAAAGGTGTCGTGATGCATCGCTATTTGAGGATATCCGCCGCAGCGCTCGCGCTGGGCTCTGCTTGCGTCGCCCATGCCGAAACGGTCAACTTTCACTCCGCCAGCCTCTATGGGCGCGCATCGCCAGGCGCCTCTGACTATGCGGTGTCCGACCCCGTGGAATACCCGCATCAGACCGCCCCAGCACCGGTCTCGCAAACGCCCGCGGCTCCCGCCACAGCCGGCGGCGCTGCGACATCGACGTCCAGACCGGGGTCCGCACAAACTCTCGCCCATCATTGCCAGACCTACCACCTGGCCCAGGGGGGCGGCTATTGGATGAGCGACGAGCCATGCCCCCGGCGGTGACAGGCCCACCTGTCATTTTTTTGCGTTATGACAGACTGCGCAGCGCAGATGAATCAGAGGCTGCGCGCCGTTACCTGAGGATCAGACACCGCCCCGTGATGGCGCTATTGGCCGCGCAAAATGCCCGCGCCTGAGGGATCGAGGTGAAATTTCCGGCAGTGATTTCATAGTCCCTTCGCCCCGGAGGCGCCAAAACCCGAACAAGGAAGACGTATTTCGAGGCGTTGCGCACCGAGCGCTTCGCCAGGCGGGTTTGCCTTTGCGCCGCGCTCATGGTCGGCGCAAACCCGATATGCACGCGATAGGGCCTTGCCGATCTTGGCCATGGAGCGGCGACGGCGTCGTGCGTCAGGTCTGGCGTCGTTGTCAGGGCGGCCGCCTGCGCCGCCTGATCACATGCCGCGCGCGACACCTGGGCAAGATAGGCGTCTCCGCCGAACCGGGCCCAGGCCTCGCGGCTCGTCAGTTCGGTGGCGCGGCCCGCCCCTTGCGCGCCGGCGTAAATCGTCAAGGCGCGCACGCCTATGGCGTTCGAGGGGCAATCTATGTCCAAAGACACGATCGCAGACTGCCCGCCCAGCGCGTTTGCGGCGTCGGCGCCCACAATGTCGAGATGAACCGCCGCGCCTGAAAAACGCCCCTCAACGGACACATCTCCGGGATCAATGGCATTGAAGCGAAAGATGTTTTCTTCCACGGCCCGAGCGGCGCCTGACATCAGGCTGAAACCGAGCGCCAGGGCCATGGCGCCAAATCGAAAGCCGCGCCCAGCCGCGATCCCGGTCACTCAGAAGTCTTTCCGGATGCCGAAATAGGCGTGGTAGCCGACAGTCAGGTTGTGAACCCCCGGGGAATTGTCCTGAAGCCAGTCAGCCCCGATTTCAGGCTCGATGACAATATGCGCCAGAGCGGTATAGCTGGTGCGCAGAACCGATTGCACCGAATATTCCTGCCCCGGCATCGTGCGATTGGCCCGGTATCCGAAGCTGATGCTCGGATTGATGCGGAAATCCTTTGACCAGGGATAGCGCACATTCAGGTCGACAAAATACCGATCCGAGGTCGTGGTGTAGGCATAGCGCACGCCCACAATCCCGGAATCGCCTTCCTTCAGAATATGGGTCTCCACCAGTTGAAGGGAATAATAGGCGTCCAGACCCGTGCCCGGCGTCACCGGCACGCCGCCTGACGCGGGCATTCCCCCCATATGCGACAGGCTGAGATCGGAGTTCAGGGTGAATCTGGGGTTGAGCGGATGGGAGACGGCCAGGTTGAGCGTGGTGGCGTTCGCCGTGCGATCCAGAGCCATCTGCTTCAATTCAGCGTCCGTATAGAAGCCGCGCAACTGGCTGAGCGTCGTGACCTGTTGACCGATGATGGCGTCATTGGTGAACAGCAGCGGCGCGCGGCGATAGTCCAGTCCAAGACTGACCACCCCGCCTTTTCCATAGGTCAGACTGCCGTTGAGAACGGCAAAGTTCAGATCATTGAAGAAAATGTCGTAATCAACCGCGCCATAGACCGAGTGACCAGGCCGGACATAGCGCGCCTCTGCGCCGATGGCGCGGCGATCCACCATGCCGTAATTGCGCTGCTCGACCGCATAGACATCCAGGTCCCAGGCGTTCGCGATCCGCGTGATCGGCATGGCCAGACTGTAGAAATATCGATTTGAATTGACGCTGACGATCTTGGGGCTGTCCACAGGCGCGCCAGCGGCCAACTGGATCTTGATCAGCTTGTTCAACTGGATGGCGAAGACGCCGCCGTCGAACCGCCCGAGCACGCCGCCGGTCGTCAGGGTCTGGCGGCCAAGCCGCCCATAAAGAAACTTGTTCGGCGTCGAGGCTTCGAGATACAGCGCGCTCAGGGCGCCTGGTCGATTATAGATCGACATGAATGTGGACGCGAAGCCCTGCTGCGGCTTGAAATTGTCGGTATAGGAACCCGTGGCGCGGAACTTCAGGTTCACAATGGGAGACGAGTAGCTCGCCGTCACATCCCCGTTGGTCAGCAACTGGTCAAGGTTGGTGTTGGTCTGGGTCGTGGACGTCAGGTTGGTGAGGTCGAGAAACTTCTGCTCGCTCTTGTCGAACATATAGTAGGCCGACACACTGCCGTGCAGCGACCAGGTTTCGGTCTGTCCATGCTTGAAAGTGGTAATTGCGGTCCCGCGCTCGACATTGCGCGGCGTGGTCTTGAAAATCAGAGCCGCCAGTCTCTGGCGCACACGCTCTGCGTCCGGGCCATCGGGAACCATGACCAAAAAGGCCTGATATTCCTCCATGGCGTGCGCAAGCTGACCATTCTTCTCACGTGCAATGCCTAAAAGCTCTCGCGCCGGCGCCCGCCCCGGCCCCGTCAGGTGCTCCAGCAACCGGATGAGGACATCGACAGCATGGCCATAGTCGCCCGACGTCACCGAGGCGCGCGCCTCCGACATGGCGGCGTGATCGGCAGGGCTGAGCTGATCTTCGGCGCCCGCCAGACTTGGCGAGGCGGGAGGCAAGCCCATCTCTGCAGGCGTGGCAGAAGCCGCCAGTCTGGGCGCCCTATCCGGACGCGGGCGCGCTGAGCCGGGATGGCACTGCGCCTTACGGGCGTGGGCCCAGACGGTGATCAAAACGCTGCGGAAGTCATCGCCCTGCGTGACTTCGTAATTCATGGCGTGGTCGAAGGCGACGGTCAGGGTCGGTCCCTGAGGCGCATCGCCGTCGAATTCGATCTTGCGCACCATGACATTGGCGCTGGAGGGCGCGCGCAACGATTCCGAAACGCCGCCGAAACTGGAAATCTCGGAGCCCGCCACCGGCGCCATGCGGATCTGCAGCTCGGCCGCATTGCCGGGCAAAAGCGCGTTCAGCAGCCGTATGGGCGCGTTCAGGCTGATCGCGACCACGGCGCAGTCGTCGCCGTCCTTGGCGGACACGTCGGACAGCACCTGATCAAGCGTCTGGGCAATGGCCAGGCCTGGCAGCAGGCTCCCGACCATGGCCGGTACGATCAGGCTAGCTCCGGAGAGGGGGGCGCGCCACACAGCTACCAGTTCCCGTTGTTTACAGTGTGGTGCGGGCCGGGATTACTGGTCTGGATCTTGGTGAGTGTGGCGTCGGTATAGGTATGGCAGGCGCCGCTGCAGTTTTGCAGCTCCGACACGGTGTAATTGGTCGAAGGCGAGGCGATCTTGCGGTGGTGCGACGGCGAGAACCGGCTTCCGTGGCAAGCTGCGCAGTTGGGCGCATAGGCCGCTGAATAGGAATAGGTCGGCGTCTGGCTGTTGGTGCTGTGGCAGGATGTGCAGGCCAGCCCGTTATGGCCGCTGCCCGAGACATAGCCGAGGCCTGCGGGGTGGGTGAAGCTGGTGGTCGTCCAGACGGTCGTGCTCTTGTGGCAGCTGTCGCACTGAAGCGTCGTGACAAAGTGGTTGGCGGGCTTGCCCGTCGCGCCAGCCCCATTATGGCAGGTTGAACAGATCCCGGCGGAGCCCGTGTGATTATAGACCGCTCCGGTCCAGACCAGGGTACTGTGACAGGCGCCGCAATCAATGCCGGCGGGAATGGTCAGGTGCCCCGCGCCGACCCCCGTCGCAATGGTTCCATTGTGGCAACTGGCGCAGGTCCCGATGACGTCTGTGTGTTCCACCGTCACCGTGGTCCAGTTCGCCGTATTGTGGCAGTCCCCGCAATTGGTGTTGGTGTTGATATGGGTCGCGCCCTTGCCGGTCGCGGTCGTGCCATTGTGGCAGCTGGCGCAGGTTCCGATCACATCAGCATGGTTCACCGTAACCGTCGTCCAGTTGGCGGTGATGTGGCAGTCGCCGCAATTGGTGTTGGTGTTGATATGGGTCGCGCTCTTGCCCTCGGCCGTCGTGCCATTGTGGCAGGTGGAGCAGGCCGCAGTGAC
>CAIOJR010000228.1 GCA_903858685.1 uncultured Caulobacterales bacterium
CCCGTTAGACAGAGCCGCATACAAGATCGCCTGACAGGTCTGTAGGGCAGGGGAGGGGGGGGGTGGTTTTCGGGTGTTTATGGGTGTATTATCGGGTGAATGATCAATACATCCACGATCACGATAACCCCAGACTTACTGGTTCTCATCGCGGAAGTGGATGAGTTCAAGGGCGCGTGGCGCGCCCTTGGCACACTGGCGCCAGAACGCCTGTCTGCATTGAGGCGGGTCGCTACGATCGAAAGCATCGGATCCTCCACCCGCATTGAGGGGAGCAGGCTTTCCGACCGTGAGGTTGAGCGACTCCTTGCCAATCTTGAGATCAAAACCTTCGATACCCGTGACGAGCAGGAAGTGGCCGGCTATGCGCAGGTAATGGAAACAGTGTTTTCCGCTTGGCAAGATATCAAGGCCACCGAAAACCACATTCGACAGCTCCATCGAGACCTGCTGGTTCATAGTGAGAAAGACGCGTGGCATCGAGGGTCCTATAAGACCACCCCAAACAGCGTTGTGGCTTTTGATGCGGATGGGGCGCAAGTCGGCATCGTTTTCGAGACAGCTTCTCCGTTTGAAACACCCCGAAGGATGGGTGCGCTATTTGCTTGGCTGGATCAGGTCAGATCAGCACGGGAATTACACCCTCTGCTGATCGTGGCCATTTTCGTGGTCGTTTTCCTCGAGGTCCACCCGTTTCAAGATGGAAATGGACGGTTGAGCCGGGTGCTCACAACGCTCCTCCTTCTACAGGCCGGCTATTCCTATGTCCCCTACAGCTCGCTCGAAAGCGTGATCGAACAAAACAAAGAGGGGTATTATCTCGCTCTCCGACAGACCCAACGCACAATTCGCTCAGAGACCCCTGACTGGCAGCCCTGGCTTCGGTTCATCTTACGCGCGATGCAACAACAGATGCGACGCCTGGCAAGTACCCCTCCGGCGTAGGACGCCTTTATTTGAAGGGCGGAGCGGTGAACGAGTGCTCATACGACCGCTCCTAAGAGTGGTCATAGGAGTGCTTCATGGCCCAAGGCATATTGATGAGCGGGCAGGTGCGCCGGCGCAGTTGGTCAGACGCGCAGAGGCGGGCGATTTTGGAAGAGGCCTTCGGCGACGGCGGACTGCCTTCGAGCGTTGCTCGGCGTTACGATATTTCGACAGGACAGCTCTACACGTGGCGGAAGAAGGCGCTGATGGACGCGGGTTTGACGCCTGCGGCGCAACCGGCGTTTTTGCCGGCAGTCTTGGCCACGCCTCAGGAGGCGCCTCCTTCGCCGGATGAGCCGGCAAGGTCAGCCCCCGCGATTGAGATCCAGCTGAAGAAGGGCGTGAAGGTTCGGATCGAGGCTGGCGTCCCAGATAGCGTCATCGCCGCCACCTTGAAGGCGCTTCGATGATCCCGGTCCGATCAGACGTGAAGGTCTGGATTTCGACCGGTCACACCGACATGAGGAAGGGGATGGTCGGCCTGGCCATGTTGGTCCAGGAGGGGTTGAGCCGAGATCCGCACGCAGGCGACCTGTTCATTTTCCGAGGACGAGCAGGCGATCTCTTAAAGATCCTTTGGCACGACGGCGTCGGCCTGTCGCTC
>CAIOJR010000229.1 GCA_903858685.1 uncultured Caulobacterales bacterium
CGAAGAGCTTCGGCTGGCCTATACCAGCGACAAGCTGACCTGGCTCGCTGGCGCCTATTTCAGCCATGAGCAGGACAAGCGCAACGACACCATCGCCTTTGGACCAGCCTCGTTGCTGCAGGCCTTTGCCCCAGTGCCCATGGTCTGGAGCTTTGACGTCAACGGCCGCACCACCAGCTATGCCGCCTTTGGCCAGCTCCATTATGAGTTCACGCCCAAGTTCGCCGCCACGGTGGGCGCGCGCTATAGCGAGGACGAGAAGCAGTTCACCTTCAATACCGGAAATAACGTTCCCTATCTGGTGGTGACGCCCTTCGTCGCGTCGCTGAAGCGGTCGTGGAACTCGTTCGACCCGTCCATCAGCCTGGACTACAAGCTCACCCCCGATGTGATGGCCTATGCGTCCTGGAGCACAGGCTACAAGTCGGGCGCCTTCCAGTTCATCGCCACATCAGCGGCAGTGGCCAATCAGGTGGCCAATCCGGAAGATGTCCAGTCTTCGGAGGTAGGGATCAAATCAACGCTGTTTGATCGCCGCTTGCGCCTGAACCTGGCGGGCTTCCACATGGACTACAAGAATCTGCAGCAATTGCGGCTGGTGCCCGGCCCCAGCAGCACCGCATTCATCGTCATCAACAATGCCGCCGCCAGCACCATCGAAGGCCTTGAAGCCGAGGGGCGGGCCATTCTCACCAAGAATATCTCGGTGGACTTCTCCTACGCCTATCTGAACGCCCGCTTTGACAGCTATCCCTTCAAGCCTGGGCAGGACTTCAGCGGCAACCAGATGCCTCGGGCGCCACAGAACTCCTTCTCCATTGCGCCCAATTTCCAGACGGCTCTGGGCGCCGGACAGCTGGATGGCCGGATTGCCTATACCTGGCGCGACAAGATCTATTTCGAGGCGGACAACAACGCCATCGATCCCCAATCCAGTGAAAAAGCGCTGGGCCTTGTGGATGCCTCCTTGTCCTATACCCAGGGCCAGTGGACTCTTGGTCTTTGGGCGCGGAACCTGAGCGACGAGCGTTATCGCCGTCAGGTGCTGAATTCCACGGGATCGGCGCAAAGACAGGTGTGGGCTGAACCGCGCACCGTGGGTGTCCGTCTCAGCTTCGCTCTCAACTAGGCAAGGGGAGCCGTCATGAAACTCGTCACCTTTTCAAGGCCGAACTCGCCAGCCCAGCGGCTGGGCGTCCATCTGGACGACAAGACACTCATTGATGTCGCCTCGGCCAATGTGGAGCTCGGCAATCCTGACGGCTCCGCCTTCTTGTCCATGCAGGCCTTGATCGAGGCGGGGCCGACCGCCCTGGATCAGGTCCGAAAGATCCTGGCCAGTCCGCCGGACGAGGCGCTGTATGGGCTTGGCGCAGGCGTTCGGCTTCATGCGCCCTTGCCCGTGCCGGTTCAGATCCGCGATTGCATGTGCTTCGAGGGCCACCTGATCGGCTCCATGCAGGCCTCCATGCGGATGGCCGGACTGGACAAGCCGGCAGAGCGGCATCTGGGCATGCAGCAGGTCTTCGACCAGCGGCCGATCTACTACAAGGCCAACCGCTTTGCGGTCACCGGCACGGATACCGACGTGGTCTGGCCGTCCTATTCCAGGATGATGGACTATGAACTGGAAATGGGCTGCGTGCTGGGTAAGCGCGGACGGGACATTCCCTTGTCCGAAGCCCGCAGCCACATCTTCGGCTACACCATCTTCAACGACTTCAGCGCCCGGGACACGCAAGGGTTCGAGATGCTGAGCTCGCTGGGCCCCAGCAAGTCCAAGGATTTCGACAACGCCAACGCCATGGGGCCCTGCATCGTCACCGCTGACGCTCTGGATCCCTACAAGCGTCGCATGACCGTCAGGGTCAACGGAGCTGACCGTTCCGAAGGAACGAGCTCCAGCATCACCTATACCTTCGAGGATCTGATCCACTTCATCAGCACCAGCGAGACCCTGCACCCGGGCGAAATCCTGGGGTCCGGCACCGTCGGCGGCGGTTGCGGCCTGGAGCAGGGCCAGCTGTTGCAGGACGGCGATCTCGTCGAGCTGGAGATCGAAGGCATTGGCATCCTGCGCAACCGCGTGCTTGCGCCCCATCTCACTCAACAAGGAACAAACCCATGAGCGGAACTGTCGAGCAGCGCCTGGCTGCGCTGGAAACCGAACTTGGCGAACTTCGCGACCGCGAAGCCATTCGCAATGTCATTCACCGCTATTGTCGCGCCGCAGACCGGTGCGATCTGGAGGCTTTCAAGGCCTGCTACTGGCCGGATGGTCGCGACGATCACGTCTTCTTCGGCGGCAATGCCTGGGAATTCTGTGACTATGTGATCCCTGTGCTGCGCAAGATCGAAGCCAGCGTTCACGCCATCACCAACACCATCATCGACCTCAAGGGCGACCGCGCCTTCTGCGAATCTCAGTGGTCGGTGGTGCACCGGTTGCGCAAGCCCGACGGCGACTTCCTCGACTGGTGGCATCAGGGCCGCTATCTGGACATCTTCGAGAAGCGCGACGCAGAATGGCGCATCCTGGAGCGCACCATCTCCAGCGACATGGACCGGCTGATCCGCACCAAGGACATCCGCGCCATCATGAACCAGGGCGCCGAAGGCCCTGCCTTCAAGAGCGGCGCCCGTCATCCCAATGACCCGGTCTACAAGGGCTTCGATATTCCGGAAGTGATCCTGGATCGTCCCGGCATGCCGGACCTGTGGGCGGGCTATTTCGCCATGGACGCTATTCTCTAGGGTCCGCCAATGGCCAGCCGCCAAATCTATATTGCCGGGATCGGGATGACGCCATTTGGCGACCATTCCGGCTCCAGCGTGGGGCGGCTGGCCAGATGGGCCATCGATGACGCCCTTGCTGACGCCCATTGTGACAGGACGCAGATTGAAGCCGTCTGGTTTGCAAACACCGGTCAGGGCGCGCTGGAAGGCCAGCACATGATCCGGGGGCAGGTGGCCCTGCGCCCCATGGGGTTTGAAGGCATTCCCGTCATCAATGTGGAGAATGCCTGCGCCAGCGCCTCCACCGCCTTGCATGGGGCGATGAACTTCCTTCTGGCGGGCGGCGCAGACATCGTCCTGGCTGTTGGGGCGGAGAAGATGTCCCATCCCGACCGCAGCCGCTCCTTCGGCCTCTTTGACGCCGGCTGGGACGTGTCTGATCCGGCTGCCAACCTGCGCACACTTGTCGAGCTTGGCGGAATTGATCCGGCGACATTGCCTGCACCGGCTGAGACCCGCAGTGTCTTCATGGACGTCTATGCCGCTTTCGCGCGCCAGCACATGCGCCTCTATGGCTCCACGGAGCGACAATTCGCGGCGGTGTCGGCCAAGAACCACCTGCATTCCGTTCACAATCCCCGCGCCCAATATCGCCG
>CAIOJR010000230.1 GCA_903858685.1 uncultured Caulobacterales bacterium
AGCGCTATGTCTTCTTCGCAGAGCGTCAGGTCTGGAAGGTGCCGGACGTGCCGGAAACCGTGGAGAAACTGCCGGTGGAAAGCGTGGGCGTGATCGGCGCCGGCACCATGGGCGGCGGCATCTCCATGAACTTCCTCAATGCCGGCCTGCCGGTCACCATGGTGGAGACCAGTCAGGCGGCGCTCGACCGCGGTCTGGCGACCATCCGCAAGAACTATGAAACAACCGCCAAGCGCGGACGCCTGACACTGGAGCAGGTGGAGCAGCGGATGGCGCTGCTGACCGGCAGCCTGAACATGGGTGATCTGAAGGACGCGGACCTGATCATCGAGGCCGTGTTCGAGAACATGGACATCAAGAAGGACGTGTTCGGCAAGCTGGACGCCATCGCAAAGCCCGGCGCGATCCTGGCCTCAAACACGTCCTATCTGAATGTGGATGAGATCGCCGGCGCGACGAAGCGTCCGGAAAGCGTGATCGGCCTGCACTTCTTCTCACCCGCCAATGTGATGCGTCTGCTGGAAGTCGTGCGCGGGGACAAGTCGTCCAAGCCGGTGGTCGCCACCTCCATGGCCATCGCCAAGAAGATCGGCAAGATCGCCGCTCTGGTCGGCGTTTGCCACGGCTTTGTCGGCAATCGCATGCTCAGCCAGCGCCAGCGTCAGGCTCAGGCCATGCTGCTGGAAGGCGCCATGCCCTGGGACATTGACCGCGTGCTGTACGATTTCGGCTTCCCCATGGGGCCCTTCGCCATGAGCGATCTTGCGGGTCTGGATATCGGCTGGAGCAAGGAAACGTCCAAGGGCGAAACCCTGCGCGACCAGCTTTGCGAGCTGGATCGTCGCGGGCAGAAGACCGGCGCCGGCTTTTATGACTATGATGAGAGCCGCAACGCCCAGCCCTCGCCGATCGTCGAAAAGATGATCAAGGACTTCCGCGCGGCCAAGGGCGTTAATGAGCGCACCTTCACCGACGAGGAAATCCTGCAACGCTGCATCTTCCCGATGATCAACGAAGGCACGAAGATCCTGCAGGAAGGCAAGGCCAGCCGCGCCTCTGACATCGATATTGTCTGGATCAACGGCTATGGCTGGCCGGTCTATCGCGGCGGGCCGATGTTCTATGCCGATCTGGTCGGGCTGGACAAGGTGATCGCAGTGCTCAATGAGCTTGCCAAGGAGCAGGGTGACGAGTTTGCGCCGTCCGAGCTTCTGCTCTCGACCGCCGCCAGCGGGCGCAAGCTGCACGAACTCTAGCCGGACCTGAAAATGAAAATGCCGGGAAGGGTGTGAACCCCTCCCGGCATCGCCTGACTGACCCGCCCATCCCGAAGTTGACCGGGATGGGCGGTGTCGTTTCAAGTCGTCCCTGGCGTCCTAGAAGGTGTAGGTCGCGCGGACATAGTAGTAGCCGCCGTTTCCGCCCCAAGGCGCGAAGCCGTAAGGCAGGTTGAACACCTGAGCGCCGCCCACCGGACGGGGATAGCCATTGGAACCGGTATAGTTCGGCGTCGTCGGCGGCTTGGTGTCCAGAAGGTTGTTGGCGCCGATATCCAGCTTCACCGCGTCGGTCACCTTGTAGGCGACGTCCAGATCGATGATGCCCGTCGTGTCGATCTTCTGATCCATGGCCTGTGGACCGACATAGGAGCCGTTCGAAGTGACGTGCTGCGAGGTCGGGCCATAGATCGTCCCGCGCAGGTTCACTGTCCACTTGCCGCCCGTATAGAGGGCGTTCAGGATCACCTTTTCCTTGGGCACAGCCGTGGTGAGGGCGTCGGTCGAGGTCAGGTTCAGCAGGTTGACCTGGCCAAAGCCCACGTTCTGAACCGCCAGCGGCAAGGGGACGAGCTTGGTGATCTTGGTGGAGTTGTAGTTCATGCCCACCGACCAGTCGACATGGCCGATATTTTCAAAGTCTGACGCGTAGTTGGCGGTCAGTTCTGCGCCTGTGGTGCGGGTGTTGGCGCCGTTGGTGAACACCGCGATGCCCGAATAGCTCAGGCCTGATTCCAGGGTCACGCCGCGGGCGGTGATGGCGTTTTCCACGGCTTGCGACACGATCGTGTTGCCGTTTGCGCCATAGACCAGGCCGCTGACCACGATCCTGTCGCGGATCGAAATCTGGTAGATGTCGCCCGTGATCTGAAGCTTGGGCATGGGGTGGGCGACAAAGCCCAGGCTGTAATTGTTGGACTGTTCCGGATGCAGCTTGCTGAAGCCTGCCAGTTGGGCTTGCGGGGAGTTGGGCGGAAGCTGCACTTCAGCCGAGGTCGGCGAGACATTGGTGCCGGAATAGTATTCTTCCGCCAGGGTCGGCGCGCGGAAGCCCGAGCTGATGGTGCCGCGAAGCGCGAAGGCGGTGGAGAAATCGTAACGCGCCGTCAGCTTGCCCACCTCGGTCGAACCGAAGTCGCTGAAGTGCTCGTAACGGCCAGCCAGATCGACCAGCAGATTAGCGATCGGCTTGACGGACAGGTCCGTATAGATGGCGGCGTTGGTGCGATTGTGCGTGCCCTGGTCCAGCGGCGTGTAGCCGGTGAAGGACTGGGCGCCCGCGCCGTAATAGGACGAGGGCTCGCCGGCGATGGTCTGGAAGCTGTCGCGGCGCCCTTCCACGCCGATGGCGACGTTCAGAGGTCCGGCCAGCCCGATATTGAACTCCTTGTCGAGGTCAAGGGTCGTGGCGGCTTCGGTATTGACGAACGCGCCGTCATTGAAGTTGCGCTGCGGGGCCACAAAGGTCGGCGACGCCGCCTGGAGGAACTTCCACAGTTCGTCATTGGCGGAGTTGATGGTGGCGATATTGTCGCGGTTCTGGCCGTAGCTGGTCGAAAGGTCGAAGTTCCAGCCTGCGACGACGCCCTTGGCGCCCACCGTGCCGGAGAAGTCGGTTTCCTTGAATTGCTCGCTTGGATCAAAGCCGTTCGGCAGGGCGAAGGTCAGGACGCCGAGCGAGTTCGGCCCTGCGGCCTTTTGAGCGCCGCGATAGTTTTCGTAGTGCGATGCGGTGCGCTGGCCATAGCTGGCGAAGCCGTAGAGCTGGACGGTTCCCAGATCGTACCCGGCGTTGATCATGCCGCTGTACAGGTCATAGGACGGATCGCCATTGACCTTGTTGAAGTGGACTCCCGACGCGGTGACGCCCGCGGACATTTGGGCGGCGATGGTCGCATTGGACGACAGAAGGGCGTTCGGGAGCGGGGCGCCGGTCGGGGTCGAATAGCTGCGTCCGCCGATGCCGAGCACTGAGTCTGCATGGGTGCGCTGCTCGACGGTGAAGTTCAGGTAGCCCTTTTCCCCAAGCGAGAAGCCGCGATTGATCGACCAGGCGCCGGTCTGGCCGTCGCCGCGATAATATTCGCCGCCAGTGGCCGACACTGCGCCGCCATGGTCGGTATTCTTCAGGATGATGTTCACAACGCCGGCGATGGCGTCAGACCCATACTGGGCCGCGGCGCCGTCTTGCAGCACTTCGATATGGTCGATGGCGCTGACGGGGATGTAGCTGAGGTCGGTTGTGGCCGAACCTGAATAGGAACTGCCGCCGTCAACCGACAGGTTTGCCGTGGTGTGGCGGCGCTTGCCATTGATCAGGACCAGCGTGTCATTGGGGTTCAGCCCGCGCAGGGCGGCCTGCACGGTCAGGGCGGCCGTGTCGCCGCCGCCCGCCTGGACGTTCAGCGAGGGAACGGACGAGGCCAGGGCGTTGGCGAGGTCGGGCGAGCCGGTCTTGGTCAGGGCTTCCTTGCCCACAAGTTCGATTGGCGCGGCGCTGTCCTCCGCCTTCATCCCTGTGACGCGCGTTCCCGTCACGATGACGGCCGACACATCGGTGGCCGCCCCAGCGGCGCCGTCTGCATCTGCGGCGAAGGCTGATGTCGCCAGCAGCGCCGCCGCCAGCGCCAGGGTGGATACTCCGGTAAATTTAGCCATTAAGACCCCCATCGTGAGTAAGAATGAAACGCCCGATAGCTTCCAACCTCGGGTCGCCTTGGATGTGATGCCGTCTGTCCTGCGGCTGCACGTGCAATGCAGATCAGACGAAAAAACCGACGTTTGGCCCATCTCACCAATCTATTTAAATAAACAAATAGATGAGTTGAGTTTTTTTGTAGTTTATCCGCGTCGAATTTATCCGCGTTAATTACTCTGCGCGTTTCGACATTATATTTTTGTTGGACGACAGCCCGCAAAATCTCACCGATGGCGAGATCTATTCGCGTCGACTCGCGCGGTTGAGCGTCCGAAATTGAGTGTATGTTTAATTTTCAGACGCACCATGCGGGCCATGCACGGCGCATGGATTTTCACGCCGACTGGTCTGATCGTGTGCAATCGGTACAATAGGTCACCGCCGGGCGCCCGAAGGATGGGCGCCTTTTGCGGTTCAGGCGCGGCGCCAGCTCTCCAGAGCGGGACCCAGCGCGGTCTTCAGTTCCCCAAGCCAGGGTTCGTAGTGGCGCCACTGGTCAAGCCCGTCGCGGAAGATCGGCTTGCGGACCTGCTCCGAACTGACTGTGCGCACCGCGCGATCGTTTTCATAAAAGCGCAGGCAACCCTCCTCAAAGGGCAGGCCGCAATAGTCGAGCAAGCGCCGGATCTGGGTTTCGGTGTCCTCCACCATCTCCTCATAGATCACCCGGTGGACGCGACCGGGAAGGGTGGCGTCGAAATGGGCCATCAGCGCCACATAGTCGCTGTAATACCGGCCCAGATCAGTCAGGCTGTAGGAGAAGCCCTGGCCCTGGGCGAAATGTTGTTTGAAGGCGGAGAAGCAGGTTCCAAGAGGATGGCGCCGCGCGTCGATAATGCGCGCATTGGGCAGGATCAGATGGATCAGCCCGACATGGAAGAAGTTGTTGGGCATCTTGTCGATGAAGTGCGCACGATCCAGATGCCGGTGGATTTTGGTGTCTTCTATATAAAGCTCGCCCAGCAGGGTCAGCGCCTCTGCATCGAATGTCGCCAGCGCTTCGGGATAGCCTTCCTTTGTGCGGTCCATGTCGCGGGCGATGAAGCCGATATCGGGCAATTCCATCGTGCCCTGAACCTGAGAATGGCTGGCCAGGATCTGCTCGATCAGGGTGGAGCCCGACCTCGGCAGGCCCAGGATGAAGATCGGCTCGCGGGACGGGGAGCCAAAGCCCATGCGCTCATCAAAAAAGGCGCGGGTCATCAGCGACCTGCTGCGCGCCACCGCACGGGTCGTATCCTGTGGGTCATAAGACATCTGCGCATGGCGAAGCGCTGAACCGCGGGCATAGTTCTCGAACGAGCCCTGATAGTCCTTTTGGTCCTCCAGCGCCTTGCCCAGCGCGTAATGCAGATGCAGCCGGTCCTCGGCGGCGATGTCCGGGCGCTGGGTCAGGGCCTTCATCGCCGCAGTCTCTTCGGTGGAAAAGGAGGCCACCTTCAGATTGGCCAGCCCCCAATAGGCTTCGCCCATGCCGGGCGCCAGCGCGATGCAGCGCTTGTAGGCGGCCACACTGTCGACCTGACGCCCGACCGTCTTGAGCGCCTGAGCATAGTTGAGCCAGATCTTCGGTTGCCTATCGAACTCCTTCAGCAGACCCTCATAGATCAGGATGGACTTCTCATCCTCTCCGATCAGGCCAAGACAGGCGGCCATCAGGTTGCGATTGGCGGCGTCGCGGGGATTGGCGGCCAAAAGCGGCTCGACCAGTTCCATGGCCTCCACCGCCTTTTGCTGGCGAAACAGGGACACGGCGTAGGACAGCTTCAGGCCATTGTCGCTTGGCGCGCGGCGGACGGATTCGGCCAGCAGGACCTCGGCCTCGGCGAACAGGCCCTGTTGCAGATAGGCGTCGGCCAGCATCCGCAGCCCGGCCACGTCGCCGGGACGCGTCGCCAGATAGGCGCGCAGGATCGCCTGAGCCTCTTCCAGCCGCCCTTCCAGCATGGCGTCTGCGGCAGGTAGCAGGCGCGGTTCGGTGATCAGGGCGCGGGCCTGTTCGGCGAACGCCTTTTCAGCGCCCGCTGCATCTCCATCCTTGAACAGCAGTTCGCCGATGGTGCGCCAGGCTTCCGGCAGTTCACGCTTCAGCCTGACAGCGTGCCAAAGGGCGGGCATGGCCTTGGCCGTGTCGCCAAGGGCCGCAAGGGTCGCGCCCAGTTCATAATGGGTTTGGGCGGCGCGGGGAAAGGCGCGGGCCAGGGGTTGCAGAATCGCCAGCGCCGCCTTCGCATCGCCCTGCCTGCGCCGGGCGGAGGCCAGGATCAGCCCAGCGCGCGGGTCGGACGGTGCGGCTTTGAGCACCGTCTGGGCCAGACGCTCCGCCTGTTGCGGATTTGTCGCCAGAACCGCCGCCGCCCGTTCGATTGTCTCATTCAGGGCGGCGGGATTGGCGCGCGCCGGGGCTGGGGGTGGTTTCATGGGGCGGGGTTCATCCACTGATGCGGTCGCCCTCTCCTTAAACCATCCGTCCCGGCCATGTCGCCCCGCTTGGCGCAGGCGGCCCATCTGGTGGTTGTCGCATTGCGCCGATTGGGCGACAACAGGGGCCAGCACATGCCTTTGGAGCCATCATCCATGCGACTTCTGCAATCTCCCACCTCGCCCTATGCCCGCAAGGTTCGGGTGGTGATCATCGAAAAGGGGCTGGTCGATCAGGTGGAGTTGGCGCCCGGCGTGCCGATGGGAACCGATGCGGAGGCCGCCGCCGTGCGCGCGGCCAATCCCTTGGGCAAGATCCCGGCTCTGGTGCGCCAGGGCGCCGCCACCCTGTATGACAGCCCGGTGATCTGCGAATATCTGGACTCTGTCGGTTCCGGGCCGAGCCTCTTTCCGGAGTCGGGCGAGGCGCGCTGGAACGCGCTTCGGCTTCAGGCCCTGGGCGACGGGGTGGCGGACGCCGCCTTCAATATCGTGATGGAAGGGCGTCGGCCGGCGGACACGCGGTCGGACGAATGGCTGGGCCGGTGGAACAGCGCCATTCTGGGCGCCGCCGACGCGCTGGAGATCGAATTGGGCGAGCGTGCTTTCGGGTTGGATATCGGCGCCCTGACTCTGGCCTGCGCCTTTGGCTATGTCGATTTCCGTCTGCCCCGGATCGACTGGCGCGCCGGTCGACCGGCCCTGAGCGCCGCCTTTGAGCGGGTCAGCGCCCGTGACAGCCTCAAGGCTACAGCGCCGCCGGTCTGATCCCGTCCGGCGCCAAGGTCTGACTTGCCTTACCCATGGGAAAGGCGTCTGATCGCGCCAGACGCAGATGTCTCGGAGAAGGCTGTGCGCGATATGGGTGGAACGAGCCATACGGAACGGGTCCTGTCGGTCCTGCGCGACCGGTTTGCGCCCGCGCGCTCGGCCGTGGCGGCGTCTTGGAAGCGATCCCTGACCCTTTACGGCCTTGATCCGGACCAGCCCACCGCGCCGCAGACCGTGACAGAGACCGAATTGCGGCTGGCCCGGGAAGAGATGGAGCCCCTGCTTCGGGCCGGGCAGGGGGCGCTGGACCGGCTGTTTCAGGCCGTGGGGGCGGCGGGCTGCTGCGTGCTTCTGACCAATCGAGACGGCGTTCCTGTTGACCGGCGCGGCGTGGCCGCCGACGACAAGGACTTCCACCGTCTGGGCCTGTGGCCGGGCGCGGTATGGAGCGAGGCGTGCGAGGGCACCAACGGCATAGGCACCTGTCTGGCCGAGGGGCGCGCCCTGACCATCCACCATGAGCAGCATTTCCGCAGCCGCTACACCAATCTGAGCTGCTCTGTCGCGCCGCTCTATGACCATCAGGGCCGTCTGGCCGGGGCGCTGGACGTGTCGTCCTGTCGCGAAGACCTGAATGAAGGCTTTGCAGGCCTGATCGCGTCCGCCGTGGCCGACGCTGCGCGCACGATTGAATCACAGGCCTTTCGGCAGGCCTACGCCAAGGCGCGAATTCTGCTGGCCCCGGATATGGATCGAACTGCGACGGCGCTTCTGGCGGTGGACGGCCACGATCTGGTGGTCGGCGCGACTCGTCAGGCCCGGCTGGCCTTGGGCATTACGGATGAGCGCATTGCGGGCCAGCTGCCCGCGGCAGACCTCCTGCCCCTGTCCGGCGCAGAAGATATGGCCGAGGCTGAACGCGGCGTGATCCTGCGGGCTCTGGCCAGGGCAGGCGGCAATGTGTCGGCGGCGGCCAAGGCTCTGGGCTTCAGCCGCGCCACCTTGCATCGCAAGCTGAACAGGCTGGGGCTCAGCGGTCAGCACTCGGTGAAAGACGACATTAACCCGAACTGAGTGTCGCAGGATTGCGACACTGCGAACGCCCGGCTGTGGCGGGCCTCTGGCGCTTTTCATCGGGCGGGAGGAGGTTCGTCTCCGGACGACGCCCGTTCAACCGGGCGCGCGAGGAAACAGCCAAGGACGCCTGTCATGACAAAGCCCGCCTTCACCCGCACCGTCACGCCCAAGTTCAAGGCGCGTTACGAAAACTATATTGGCGGCCAATGGGTCGCCCCGACCTCCGGCCGCTATTTCGCCAACCATTCGCCCGTCAATGGTCAGGTCCTGTGCGAAATCGCCCGCTCTGAAGCGGCGGATATCGAATTGGCGCTGGACGCCGCCCACGCCGCCAAGGACGCCTGGGGCGCCGCCAGCCCGGCGGAACGCGCGGTGATCCTGAACAGGATCGCCGACCGGATGGAAGCCAATCTGGCCATGCTGGCCGAGGCTGAGACCTGGGACAATGGCAAGCCGATCCGCGAGACGACCGCCGCCGATCTGCCTCTGGCCATCGACCATTTCCGCTATTTTGCAGGCTGCGTCCGGGCGCAGGAAGGCGGCATTTCGCAGATCGACAATGATACGGTCGCCTATCACTTCCATGAGCCCCTGGGCGTGGTCGGCCAGATCATTCCCTGGAACTTCCCGCTTCTGATGGCGGTGTGGAAGCTCGCCCCCGCGCTGGCCGCAGGCAATTGCGTCGTGCTCAAGCCCGCCGAACAGACGCCAGCCTCCATCATGGTGCTGATCGACCTGATCGGCGATCTGTTGCCCGCGGGCGTCGTGAACATCGTCAACGGTTTTGGCCTTGAGGCGGGCAAGCCTTTGGCCTCGTCGCCGCGCATCGCCAAGATCGCGTTCACGGGTGAGACGACCACAGGTCGCCTGATCATGCAGTACGCCAGCCAGAACCTGATCCCGGTGACGCTGGAACTGGGCGGCAAGTCGCCGAACATCTTCTTCAGCGACGTCATGGCGCTGGACGACGCCTTCTTCGACAAGGCGCTGGAAGGCTTCGCCATGTTCGCGCTCAATCAGGGCGAGGTCTGCACCTGCCCCAGTCGCGCGCTCATTCAGGAAGACATCTATGACGCCTTCATGGAACGCGCGCTGAAGCGGGTCGAGGCCATCGCCCAGGGCGATCCGCTGGACCCCAACACCATGATCGGCGCCCAGGCCTCGTCCGAACAGATGGAAAAGATCCTCTCCTATTTCGATATTGGCCGTCAGGAAGGCGCGCAGGTGCTGACCGGCGGGGAACAGGCCAAGCTGGGCGGCGATCTGGCGGGCGGCTATTATGTCAAGCCGACTGTGCTGCGCGGAAACAACAAGATGCGCGTCTTCCAGGAGGAAATCTTCGGGCCGGTGGTGTCTGTGACCACCTTCAAGACCGAGGCGCAAGCCCTGGAAATCGCCAATGACACCCTCTATGGGTTGGGCGCCGGGGTCTGGACCCGCGACATCAACCGGGCCTATCGCTTTGGCCGGGGGATCAAGGCCGGGCGCGTCTGGACCAACTGCTACCACGCCTATCCGGCCCATGCGGCCTTTGGCGGTTACAAGCAATCGGGCATCGGGCGTGAAAATCACAAGATGATGCTGGACCACTACCAGCAGACCAAGAACATGCTGGTCAGTTATAGCCCCAACAAGTTGGGCTTCTTCTGATAGACTGGGTTGCAGGCGGTCAGGAGACTGACCGCCTGTTTCCCTTCAGGAGGACGCGCCTTGTCTGTTCCGGCCCTTGTCTCTGCAACGCCTGAGGCCGTGGTCCTGCTGCGTGAAATCGTGGCTGACCACGGGCCGGTCATGTTCCACCAGTCCGGCGGATGCTGCGACGGCTCCTCGCCCATGTGCTATCCGGTGGGCGAGTTTTGGCTGGGCGATCACGATGTGAAGCTCGGCGAGATCGACGGCGCGCCCTTCTATATCAGCGGCTCCCAGGCCAGGGCTTGGGAGGGGACGGAACTGATCATCGACGTCGTGGCGGGGCGCGGCGGCATGTTCAGTCTGGATAATGGCCGCGAAAAGCGGTTTCTGACCCGGTCGAGGCTGTGCGCGCTGCCGCCAGCGGATTGAGCCTACTGGTCAGACGCCTGATCCAGCCGCGCGAGATAGTCCGCCTTCTCCGAATCGCTCAGGAATGAGCCGGTGAAGCTGTTGCGAACGAGCGTGACCATGTCGTCTCGCGTCAGGTTCAGCGCGTCTGCGGTCGCCAGATAGTTGTCCAGCAGATAGCCGCCGAAATAGGCCGGGTCGTCGGAATTGATCGTGGCCTTCAGCCCAAGGTCCAGCATCTTGCGCATCGGGTGTTGCGTCAGGTCGCTGACGACGCAGAGCTTCAGGTTCGACAGTGGACAGACGGTCAGGGTCGTGGCCTGATCCGCCAGACGCTTGGTCAGAGCCTCGTCTTCCAGCGCCCGATTGCCGTGATCGATCCGGTCGACATGCAGGACGTCCAGCGCCTCATAGACATAGGCGGGCGGGCCTTCTTCGCCCGCATGGGCCACCAGCTTCAGACCGGCTTCGCGCGCCGCGGCGAAGACTTTGGCGAACTTGGACGGGGGAAAGCCGACCTCTGACGAATCCAGCCCCACGCCGATGATGTCGGTCCCCAGCCAGGGGCGGGCCTGTTCGAAGGTCGCCATGGCCGCGTCTTCGTCCAGATGGCGCAGGAAGCACATGATCAGGCTGGACGTGACGCCCAGCGTCTCCTTCGCCTCGGCCATGCCCGCCCTCAGCCCCTCGATCACAATAGAAAAGGCGATGCCGCGATCTGTGTGGGTCTGGGGGTCGAAGAAGATCTCGGCATGGACGCCGCCATCCGCCGCCAGACGCTTGAAATAGGCCAGAGCCAGGTCGCGAAAGTCGTCTTGCGTCTGAAGCACGCCCGCGCCCTGATAATAGATGTCCAGAAAGTCCTGCAGGTTGGAGAAGGCGTAGGCGGCCCTGATCTCCTCCACCGACCTGAAGGGCAGGGTGATCCGGTTGCGCGCAGCCAGCTGGAACATCAGTTCCGGCTCCAGACTGCCTTCAATGTGCAGATGAAGCTCGGCCTTGGGCAGGCGGCGGACGAAATCGGCGAAAGCAGGGTCGGTCATTTGGACGCACCTTTCGATGGCGGCGCAGACTTCAGAAAGGCGCGCACCACCTCGGCTGAATTGTGCGAGGCCAGGCCCATGAAGGTGCGCATCTGGTTGGGCGTCTCTCCGCCGCCCGCCAGATCGGACAGGCTGCGAAAGACGATGAAGGGCTTGTCATTGGCAAAGGCCACATGGGCGAGCGCGGCGCTCTCCATATCCATCACCTGGGCATGGAAGGTGGTGAACACATATTCCCGGAACCGGGCATTGTCGACAAAGACAGGTCCGCTGACGCCGGCGCCGCCCACCACGACGCGCGGCGTGTGCGACAGGCACTGGCCGTCTGCGGTGCAGGATTGCAGGTGCGCGGCGCTGGCGGCCTGTCGCGCCTTGTCCAGCAGGGCTGCGTCGGCATGGAACCAGAAGCGATAGGCGCTGGGCTGTTTGGCCGATCCCGTCAGAACGCCATTGGGATAGATCATGCCGAAATTGGGGAACTCATCTCCCTTGGCGAAGCGCATGGGACGATAGCCGTCTGGCGTCTCTCGCGCGAAATTGGATTCCAGATATTCGCCCCACTGTTCCGGGACCACCACATCGCCCAGCGTCAGGCTTGGGTCGGCGCCGCCCGCTATGCCGGTAAAGACCAGCGACTCAATGTTGAAATGGTCCAGCGCAAGCTGGGTGGTCATGGCCGCATTGGTCATGCTGACCCCGCTCTGGAACACAATGACGGGGTGGCCCTCGATCTTGCCGGTGATGAAGTTGACGCCGTTGAGACGGCAAGCCTTTGGCGCGCTGACGAGGCCTTGCAGCACGCGCCATTCCGGTTCGAACGCCGAGATGACAGCCGTGCGCGGCGTGCGCAGAGCCGGTCCATGGCAGACCTCGGCCCGGGCTGAACCTGCGCACAAGCCACAGATCGCGGCGCAGACCGCACCTGTCGCCCAGACGGTCAGGCGGTGCATCGCCGACATCACGCCGCCGACAGATAGACGAACCGCACGACGAACAGACCCGCCAGAACGAACAGCATCCAGTCCGAAGGCTTGGCCTTGCCGCTGATCAGCCTCAGGCCCGCATAGGCTGTGACGCCAAAGGCCAGCCCATTGGCGATGGAATAGGTGAGGGGGATCATGGCGAAGGTCAGGAAGGCGGGCAGCCCCTCGCGCACATCTTTCCAGTTCACCTCGGCCAGAGGCGCGACCATCATCGCGCCGATCATGATCAGGGCGGGCGCGGTGGCGGCGGCGGGTATGCCTTGCACCAGGGGCGCGATGAACAGGGTGGCGAAGAAAAGCAGGCCCGCGACCACGGCCGTCAGGCCGGTCCGGCCGCCCGCAGCGACGCCTGCCGCGCTCTCTATATAGCTGACCACCGTGCTGGTGCCGGCCAGAGAGCCCGCAATGGTGGCGACGGAATCGGCCAGAAGGATGCGGTTGAGGCGGGGGATGGAGCCGTCCGGCGCTGTCAGGCCCGCTCTTTTGGTCACTGCGACCAGCGTGCCGACATTGTCGAACAGGTCAATGAACAGAAAGACGAAGACGATCTCCAGCAGGCCAAAGCCGTGACCGCCGCCAAGCTTGAGGGCGGCCCCGATGTCCAGCTTGAGGGCGGCGCCGGTCAGCGCGTTCAGGCTATAGGGATGGCCGCCGAAATGGGTCAGGCCCAGTCCCCAGGCGGTCAGGGTGGCGATGGCGATTCCGATCACGACCGAGCCCTTGACCCGCAACGCCTCCAGCGCCGCAATGATCAACAGACCCAGAAGGGCCACGCCTACTGCCGGACTTTTCAGGTCGCCCAGCCCAAGCCCGGTGGCGGGGTTGGAGACCACCACGCCTGCGGTTTTCAGGCCGATCAGGGCGATGAAGAGGCCGATGCCCGCCGCAAGCGCCGCATATAGGGATTTGGGAATGGCCTGCACGATCAGGCTTCGAACGCCCGCAACGGTCAGGAACAGGAACGCCACGCCCGACAGGAAGACGCATCCCAGGGCGGTCTGCCAAGGCACTCCCATGCCCAGAACGACCGTATAGGTGAAATAGGCGTTCAGCCCCATGCCGGGCGCCAGGGCCAGCGGATAGTTGGCGATCAGGCCCATCAGGATGGAGGCGAAGCCCGCGGCAAAACACGTGGCCGCCGCCACGCCCGCTGCGGGCATTCCCGTCTGGGACAGTATCGCCGGGTTCACGACCACAATATAGGCCATGGTCAGGAAGGTGGTCAGACCGGCAAGCGCTTCTGTGCGCACGGTGGTGCGGTGCGCTTCGAGTTTGAAAAAGCTGTTCAGCACGCTGTGCGAGTCCTTGATGTCACGACGCCCGATCTTGGTTTGATTGCGCCGCCCTGACAATGGCGACAAGCGCTTGGCCGGTCCATCTCCGATCGGGTCCCATGCGTCGCCCCCGCCCGTCGCTCCGAAAAATTAAGCGAGCCGAAACTTGGTGTGACTAAGATTAGCGTTCCGGGAGGGGCTATGACCGCCAACGAACAGTCGATCGATCGTGTCATGCGCTGGCGTCTGGATGGCAGCTGGATTCGGGTCGGGCAGTACGCGATTGTTGCGCCTCTGGCCTGGCTTGCGACCAATTCCATTCTTGCACCGATCTGGTTTGGCGTGACGCTGGCTGTCAGCACGTGTGAGACCATCTATCTTCGTCTCAATCGTCACCGGATGCACGAGGCGTCGATCCGCCGCGGCACGCTGATGGTCATGGCCCTGTCGACCTCTGTCTTCTCCTCCATCTGTCCCATCCTGATGGCGCAGCGCTCGGCTGTGGCCATGGCGGGCGCAGCCTTACTTCTGTGCGCCACCACGCTCAATAACGCGGTCAAATCGCGCGGCTGGGCGGGCGCCACCTGGACATCTTTGACCGCCTCGACCTTGATGCTGGTCGTGGGCCTGCCCCTGGCCACCGCCATGTTTGGCATGAGCAATGGCTGGGCTGGATTTATCGTGCTGGAGGCGGGAAGCAGCGGTTTTCTGCTGTTCATCGCGCTTCTGATCCATACCCTGAACATCGAGGCGCTGGCCGTGCAGCGCGCCCGCGCCCGCTGGCGCATGCTGTTTCAACAAAGCCCCCTTCCGCAACTCTGCTTCGACGCGTCCCAGATCTATCTTGAGCGCCAAGGCGCTGGCGCTCTGGCCCTGGACGCCGCCAGCATCTTCCGGCGTGTCATACTGACAGAGGCCAATGAAGCTAGCCTGTCCTTGTTTGACCGCCAGAGCGACCGCGTGGCGGTCAGTCACGACCAGTTCCACGCCAACTTTGTGGAGGGCTTCGTCGCCTGTCTCGCGGCCAAATCTGAAGATGGGTCCTATCCGTCTTTCGACGCCAGGATCATCCGCCGTGACGGCCAGGGCGTGGACGTGCGCGTCCAAGTGCGCACGGTGCCCGGCGACACCCATCCCCTGGCCACCTGCATCGCCAGTTTCGTCGACATGACCGAAGTGAAGCGCATGGCCGAGGCGCAGGACGCCGCCGTCGCCGCCGCCCAGGCCGCCAATCAGGCCAAGAGCGACTTTCTCGCCATTATGAGCCACGAGATCCGCACGCCGCTGAATGGCGTCCTGGGCATGGTTCAGGCCATGAAGCGTGATGCTCTGTCGGCGCCGCAGCGCGAGCGGCTCGATGTGATCGGCCATTCCGGCAGCGCGCTTCTGGCGATCCTGAACAATGTGCTCGACCTGTCAAAAATCGAAGCGGGCATGCTCAATATAGAGCGGGTGGAATTTGACCTTGGCGAAGTCGTCTCTCAGGCTTGCGGCGCCTTCGAGGGGGCGGCGATCTATAAGGGATTGAAATTTGAGCAGTCCCTGACGGATGATGTTCCCGGCCTCTATCTGGGCGATCCGGTAAGGCTTCGGCAGGTGCTGCTGAACCTGATCTCCAACGCGGTCAAATTCACATCTCAGGGCTTTGTGCGTGTGGACGTCCTGCGCGAGAACCAGGATGTCGTGATCGCGGTGACCGATTCCGGGATCGGCCTGTCGCCTGACAAGATTGACCAGCTGTTCGAGCGGTTTGTTCAGGCGGACACGTCCACCACGCGTCAGTTTGGCGGCACGGGACTGGGCCTGGCGATCTGTCGCGAGCTCTGCACCGCCATGGGCGGGGACATCGCCGCCCATGCTCCGGAAGATGGCGGCAGTCGTTTTGTGGTGCGCCTGCCGCTGGAAAAGCGCGACGCCTCGCCGTCGCAACAGCAGATGCGCCAGACTCCCGCCACAACAAACGTCCCAGCCGCGCTGCGCGTGCTGGCGGCGGAGGACAATGAACTCAACCGGCTGGTGCTTCGCACGCTTCTGCCCGAGGCGGAATTCGAACTGACCTTTGCTGAAAACGGCCAGGTGGCTGTCGATCTGTGGGATCAGGGGGTCTTTGATGTGATCCTGATGGATGTGCATATGCCTGTGATGGACGGGTTGGACGCAACGCGCGAGATCCGTCGTCGCGAATTGCTGGAACGGCGTCCGCCAACCCCCATTATCGCCCTGACAGCGGACGCCATGCAGCACCAGGTGGAGGCCTATCGCGCCGCCGGCATGGGCGGCTTTGTCTCCAAGCCCATCAATATCAGCCGGCTGTTCAAGGCGATGACCGACGCCGTGAATGATCGCCCAACCGCCGTCGGCGCCGCAATCCGCGCCTGACCGCTTCGCGCTGCAAGCCTGGCGCCTCACTGTTTGACGAGCACAGACGCCGACGCCGATCGGGCCGGAGCGCGGCTGCGCTCGCTGGGGCGTGACATCAGGCCTCTTGTGGCGAAGGCCGACGCAATTGGGACACATGAGCCACATCCCGACCCATTTGCAGCAATGTCTGACCATCATCTGTCCCCATTCCCCGTCTAGCCTGAGCGCAGGTTGGATTCGGGGGCTGTGTTTCCAGTATGGAGTACAGAACGATGAAAACGCATGTTGCATGGATGGGGCTGGCCGCATCCGCATTGATGGCCACCTCCGCTTTTGCTCAGCAGGATCCGTCGTATTTTCAAGGGCTTCACGTCGGTGTCGGGGCGGAAGACCGCATCGTCTCGGTCGTGTCCGGCTTTGGCGGTCTGACGGGAAAGGTCAGCAAGGAGTCGAATGCCGGCGTCGGCGTGCTGAGCGCCAGCTATGACCAGCTTGTCGCCCCGCACTGGTTGGTGGGGGGCGAAGTGGCGGAAGGGCTGGGCGGGCAGAGGTTCACCGCCACAGCCTCTAACGGCGCCCTGACAACCAAAGCTCAGTCCGACACGGTGGTGTCGGCGCGGGCGGGCTATCTGTTCACGCCCAAGACGCTGATCTTTGGCCGCGTCGGCTATCAGTGGCAGGATGTGAGCCGCGATGCGACGGTGACCAATGTATCGGACACCTACTGGAACAAGGATGCGCGGGGCGCCCTGGTGGGGGTCGGCGTGGAGCAGGCGCTGGACAGCCATATCGGCGTTCGGGGTGAGTTCCAGAGCGCCACTCTGGATCACGGGCTAAGGGACGACACGGTCCGCGCCTCCGCGAACTACAAGTTCTGAGTCCTTCTCAGATGGCGGGGCGTCACGGCGCGCCCCGCCAATCCTGATGCGCATCAGATAATGACTGACAGTCGTCCCGGGCCGCTCTAGCCTGACCGCAAAAGTGAATTGAGTTTGCGGAGGGCGCTCATGTTTGTTTCATCCCGTCCAGGGGCATTCCCCGGCGGTCTGTCGCTGGCGGCGACTTTTGCGGTCGCCCTTGTCTGGCTGACCCTTTCCACGCCGCTCAGCGCCCTTGCGCGGCCGGATGTTTTTACTTCCGGCGCCGTGGCTGCGCCCGACGCTTACGGCGCCCGCGCCGCGCGTGACGTGCTGAAGGCTGGCGGCAATGCTGTGGATGCGGCGGTGGCCACGGCCTTCACGCTTGCCGTCACCTATCCCGAGGCCGGCAATCTGGGCGGCGGCGGCTTCATGACCCTTTATGTCAAGGGGAAGCCCTATTTTCTCGACTATCGCGAAACAGCGCCGGCCGGTGCGTCAGCCAACATGTACCTGGACGCCAAGGGCGAGCCAATCGTCGATCTCAGCCTGACGGGCGAACTGTCGTCAGGCATACCCGGCACGGTGCGTGGACTGGCTGAGGCGCACAAACGCTTTGGCAAGCTGAGCTGGGCGCGCGACCTGCGCATGGCCATCTTCTATGCTCGCCATGGCATTGTGTTTGACCAGAAGATGGCGCTGGCCTGGCGCGGGTCAGACGAAACCTATGCCGGAAAGACCAATTTCGGTCGGTATTTCGGCAGTATGAAGCCCGGAAAACGTCTGGTTCAGCCTGAACTTGCCGCGACGCTGGAGATGATCGCCCGTGGGGGCGACAAGGCCTTTTACGAGGGGCGGATTGCAGATCTGATCGTGGCGCAGATGGCGCGCGGCAAGGTTCACGGCCTGATCACAAAGGCGGATCTGGCCAATTACAAGGTTGCATGGCGCGAGCCCATTCAAGGTCAGTGGAAAGGCTATACCGTAATTACCGCGCCGCCGCCCAGTTCTGGCGGCGTGGCGCTGTTGCAGCTTCTGGGCATCAAGGCGGACGCGGCGAACCTGTTCAAGGGCGTGGCGCTCAACTCAGCCCAGTATGTGCATCTGATTTCGGAGATCGAATAGCCGGTGTTCGCCGACCGTGCCGAATATCTGGGCGATCCGGATTTTGTAAAAACACCGATAGCGGCCCTGACGGACCCTGCCTATCTGGCCAGACGCGCCGCCGCGATCAATCCTGCGACGCCTTCGGCGACGGCGTCGATCGGGCCCGGACTTGAAAAGCCCCAGACAACCCATTTCTCCATTGTCGACCGGTGGGGCGATGCGGTGTCCAACACCTACACCCTGAACGGAAATTTCGGCGCCGGCGTTGTGGTCGAGGGAGCGGGCTTCCTGCTGAATGACGAAATGGATGACTTTTCAGTCAAGCCCGGCGCGCCAAACCAGTTTGGCGTGGTCGGCGGCCAGGCCAACGCCATTGGACCGGGCAAGCGGCCGCTGTCGTCCATGAGCCCGACCATTTTGCTGAAAGACGGCAAGGTGGCCATGGTGATCGGCACGCCCGGTGGATCGCGAATTTTCACCTGGGTGTTTCAGGTCCTGACGGATGTTTATGACTTTGGCCTGCCTCTGGCGGAAGCACAGAAAATGATGCGTTTCCATCACCAGCTCCTGCCGGTGAACACCCTCTATTCAGAGCCCTATGCGCCGATCTCGACAGAGCTTGAGGCTCAGTTGACAGCGCGTGGCTATGTGATCGTGCGACAGGACTGGACGGGGGATCTGGAAGCGGTCCAGATCGTCGGCAAGACGCCGAAACCAGTCCCCGACCCCCGGCAGCGCGGGGTGGGGCTGGTGGTGCGCTAAGGCTTCAGCTGAGTTTCAATATAGGCCAACAGCTCGCCCATTTCTGCGGCGGCGGTGGACTTGGAATCGAACTCTTCGGCCGACCTGCCCGTGGCCAGACCGGTCTGATAGGCTGCCCTTGAGCGTATGATCACGGGAGCGATGGGCAGGTTGAGAAGCGGCAGGGCCTCCATCGCGCGCACGACCTGGGGCGGCTCGATTCCCTCTCGGCCGACGGGGGCCTGATTCAGGACGATCAGTCCACGGCGATTCAGCTGGCGGATGATACTGGCGCTGCGCACGGCTGCGGCCATATCCAGAAAGGTCGGACGCACGACCAGAATGACCAGATCCGACAAGACCACGGCCTGAAGGATCTCGTCCTCGTTCTGCGGGGGGGTGTCGATGATCAGGCGACTGAAGCCAGCGCGGACCGACGAGGTCTGCAGGGCGAACAGCTTGGAGCCGCTGGACGTGGTCCAGCCCGGTCCCTCAATCTTTCTGGCCTTGAGCACGTCCGCCGACGAAGCCTGAGGGTCAATGTCCGCAATCAACACGTGCTCGCCACGCAGATAAGCGTTGATCGCCATATGCACAGTGAGGGTCGTTTTACCCGACCCGCCCTTCCTGGACATGATGGAGATGGTTCGCATGCTCTTTGAGGCTACTTCAATCCTGACGGGTTCTCAGTTTCAAAAAATAGTCGCCCTAGCTGCTACTGGGGCGACGAAAATACTCAACACACGCAGACTACGCACACTTTGGCGGATGGCTGTTAAGGCTTCATGACGCTTGAAGCATATTTTCAAAACATGCATCAAAAAAATGCACGTGTTCATTATTTATTATTACTATATGTCCAGCCAAATTTCCAATTTGAATGGTGGATATAGGGAATAATTCTCCAAAATAGAGATATTTGTGGTTTTTCAACTCATGGGGATGGGCGTTAGTCCTTATCGCCAAGGTCGAGAATTTCGCGTCAATGCCGACTTTTTGAGGGCGCTTACGCATTTTATGATTTCCGCCTCCCCTGATATGGATTTGGC
>CAIOJR010000231.1 GCA_903858685.1 uncultured Caulobacterales bacterium
GCAGCCCGGCCTCCGGTATATGGAAGTAAGGCAGGACGGCGGCAATCACCACCAGCGACGCCCGCGGCACGCTGGCGATCCCCTTGGTCGTGATCATCAGCATGGCGGCCATGGTCAGCTTCTGTGTCCAGCTGAGGTCAATCCCATAGAGCTGGGCGATGAACAGGCTGGCGAAGGTCGTGTACATCATCGACCCGTCCAGATTGAAACTGTAGCCCAGCGGCAGGACAAAGCCCGCCACGCGACGCGATACGCCAAATTTGATCAGTCCCTCCAGCAGGCCAGGATAGGCCGCTTCGGAGCTGGCCGTCGAAAAGGCGATCAGGGCGGGCTCACGGATGGCGCCGATTAGGCCGGGCAGCCGGCCCCGGATCGCCACCGCGCCCGCCGCGAGAAGCACCGCCCACAGGATCATGAGGGACAGATAGAAGCCTCCGACAAACCGGGCATAGGTGACGATGATCTCCACCCCATGCACCGTCACCGTGCCCGCGATGGCCGCGAAGACGGCGAAGGGCGCGACCATCATCACATAGTCCGTTACTTTCAACATGATGGCGGCCAACTGGCCGAGCACATCCAGAGCGCCTGCCGCCTTAGGGCCTAGCGCACCCATGGCTGAGCCGACAAAGAGGGAGAAGACCACGATCTGCAGAACCTCATTCTTGGCCATGGCGTCAAAGATCGAGGTCGGGATGACGTGAGCCAGAAACCCTTTCAGAGTCAGGTCCGCCTTCACGGCCGCGGCGTCCGCCGGCGGTTGCGGCAGGTGCAGGCCTGCGCCAGGCTGCATGATGGTGGCCATGGTCAGGCCGATGGTCAGCGAAATCACGCCTGCGGCGATAAACCAGCCTATGGTTCGCCCCCCGACCCGTCCGGCTGCGGCGCCCCCGCCCATATGGGCCACGCCCGACGTCAGAGTCGCAAAGACAAGGGGGGCGATGATCATCTTGATCAGGGTCAGGAACGACCAGGTCACCAGCCCAAGATAACCCGCAAGCTCTGCGCCGGTGGCCTTGTCCAGGATGTCATGCGCAATCCATCCCGCTCCCAGGCCCAGGACCATGCAGATCAGGATGAACAGGGTGAAATGTCGCGACATGTGGCTTGGCCCCGCCAGTGAAAGTGGTTTGATCCTGCCCCGTTTCGCTGGCCTGTGAAAAGGGGGAAGAGGTGAAGTCTTACAGGCTTGCAAGGCTGGCGCCCTGCCAAGGTCGGGATTCGGCGTTTATACAGGCAGTTCAATCCTGGAGATCTCGCTTTGAGCGGACGGATCCTGGTCGTCGAGGACGACACCGACACGGCGGACTATATCTGCAAGGGTCTGCGAGAGCAGGGCTTTACGGTTGAGCATGCAGCCGACGGCCGCGACGGGCTCTATCTGGCGACCTCTTCAGCGTTTGACGCCGTGGTGATGGACCGGATGTTGCCCGGCATGGACGGGCTTTCCGTGGTCAAGGCCTTGCGGGCGGGGGGGGTGGAGATCCCCATTCTCATCCTGTCGGCGCTTGGCCAGCTGGATGAGCGGGTCATCGGCCTGCGCGCGGGCGGCGACGATTATCTGACCAAGCCGTTCGGCTTTTCAGAGTTGCATGCCCGCCTTGAAAATCTGATGCGGCGTCGCGGCGGCAAGCCGGTCGAAACCGTGCTCAAATGCGCAGACCTGACCATGGATCTTCTGACCCGCAAGGTCACCCGTGGAGGCCGGCTGCTGGACCTGTTGCCGCGCGAGTTCAAGCTGCTGGAATATTTTCTTCGCAATGTGGACCGCGTCGTGACCCGCACCATGCTGCTGGAACAGGTCTGGGACTATCGGTTTGATCCCCATACCTCCATCATCGACACCCATATAAGCCGTCTGCGAAAGAAGCTGGACGACACCTTCCCCAAGCCCTTGCTGCATACTTTGCGCGGCGTCGGCTATCGGTTGTCCGAGGAGCCGTGATCTCGTGAAATTTGGCGCGCGCAGCCTGAGAGATCAGATCAATCAGGGGCGGATTACACCTCAAGCCTTTGTCGCCTTCGCGGTCATTCTGGTGCTGAGCGCCAGCGCTGCCGCCCTTGTCGTGGTCTATGGCGCCGGAGAGCGGATCATCTCGGAGCGGGAGCGTGCGCAGGCCCTGTCCGAGCGCGACCTGCTGGAAGAGGTGGCGCAGGAGCAGGGCAGGGATATCCTGATCCAGTCCGTCGCCAGACGTGCGCGTTACTCCGCAGGGGGCGAGCGCTATGGTCTGTTTGACTCCCACGGCGTGTCTCTGGCGGGCAATATTCAGGTCTATGGTTCCGATTTCAAGGACGCGGACTGGCGACTGGTCACGGCCGATGCGCCTGACGCAATGCGGTTGCACATCGTGGCCACCACGCTGCCAGATGGCTGGCAACTGATCGTGGGGCGGGACCAGTCCGATCTGCGCCAGTTCGAAGCCTCCATTCTCACCGGGTTTTCGGCGGCGCTCGCCATTGTCCTCAGCGCCAGTCTGGTGGTGGGACTGATGCTCAACGCCCTGATCATTCGACGGGTGGAGGCGATTGCGAGGACGGCGGAGCGTATCGCGGCGGGCGATCTATCGGCTCGTACGCCCCTGTCCGACACGGGGGATCCCTTTGGCCGGATTGGCGCCTCGCTCAACGCCATGCTGGCTCGGATTGAGGAGCTGATGACGGGGATGCGCACCGTGACCGACAGTCTGGCTCACGACCTGCGCAGCCCGCTCACGCGAACGCGCGGCGCCTTGGCGAGAGCGCTTGACCCGCAGGCGACGCAATCCCAGCGCCTCGACGCCATTGAAACCGCCCATGACGAGGTGGACCGCACGCTGGGCCAATTGTCAGCCATGCTCGACATTGCAAGGGCCGAAACCGGTCTGTCGCGGGACATGATGCGGCCGATCGATCTGGGCGCCATGGCCGCTGATGTGGCTGACCTGTTTGTCCCGACCCTGGAAGACGCCGGCCAAATTTTGATCGTTGATGATCCTCCAGGGCCGGTGATCGTGAACGCGCATGAGGCGTTGCTGCGGCAAGCTCTGGGAAACCTTCTGCATAATGCCGCCCTTTATGCGGGTCCGGGCGTCACGGTGCGGGTGTCCATTCAGGACGACGGCGACTGTGTTCATCTCATTGTCGCCGATACCGGCGTGGGCGTGCCGCCAGATCAGCGCGGGCGTGTTCAGGAGCGGTTTGTGCGGCTCGATCCCGCTAGAACGACAGGCGGCTCCGGGCTTGGCCTTGCCATCGTGGCGGCCTGTGCAAAACTGCATGGTGGTGTACTCAAGATTGAAGATAATTTTCCGGGATTGCGCGCAGATATCGAAATTCGCCGCGAGGTCTAAATATTGTGTTTAAAATATAATGATGTAAATACGGGGCGTCATGTTCACTAATTATCATATATTGGCCGAATTATAAGTAATAGTGTTGATATTGACTGGATCATATTCATATGTTCAAGAAATTATATTTGAATTAAATTCTAATAAATATTGAATTGAATTGGGGGTGCTGTATTTCGTTTCTCAGTTCTATTATAACTGACCTGCATTGGTCGGGGTGCAATGTAAATAAGTGTGTATAAGGTCGTGGGTCTGTCCGGGCGTGCGAATATGCCGCTTTTTCAGCAGGCCAACTTTATGCCATGTTGATTGGACACGCTAGGGCATCAGGTCTTCAGGCCAGAACGGGGGTGTCTTTGACGAAATTGCGTCGCTTCGGGCGCTCGCTTCTGGACGCTGCTGATCTGGCGGCTCGCGCCCCTGTGGCGGCGGCGCCAAGTCCGGGCGCCAAGCCCGCAGCCTATCGGCACATTGCGCGACAGGCGCCCTATATGCGTCGGTATGCCCGGGCCCTGACAGGCGCCCAGCTCCAGGGCGACGGCTTGGTCAACCGCACCATAGAGATGGTGCAGGCCGGGCGCGTCTCGCTTTCGCCGCTGCTGCCTCCGCGCGCGGCCACCTATGCGCTGCTGCATTCGGTCTGGGCAAAGTCGGCTGAACCTGC
>CAIOJR010000232.1 GCA_903858685.1 uncultured Caulobacterales bacterium
ACGCACTTAACAAACGGCGCCAGCCGCAGATCCGCATCGACGTCGGGCCTTCCCAGTCCTGACCAGGCGTCCATGACGGAGCCGACGTCCAGCGCAATGCCGCCGCGGGCCTTGATGATGTTGCAATAGGCCTTGCCCAGGTAACCGGCGCCCACCAGGAACAGGGCGCCGGGGAAGGGCGGCTGGATCGTGTCCACCAGATTTGCAAAGGCTTCGGGATAGTGACTGGTGCGGCGCCCGACAACCGGAAAGGAATAGTGGGGCGGCACCTGGAAAAAGCCGGTTTCCGCCACGTTGAACACGTCCTTTAGGGCAAATCCTATATCGGTGTGAGACACGATGCCCACATAGGGACGATCTCGCAAAATCCGCTCAAAGCCGCCCGTGGCGCTGACGCCGTGGAAGGCGAAGGTGTCGAAGAACCGGTCTTGAGGCAGGTGTCTGGCCAGAGCGAAGCCATGAATGACGGCGCTGGCGAAACCCACCTGTCCGTTCAACATATCCGGCGTCGACGCGTCCCCGGCGAAGTGGGACGGGGTGGGCAGACCTACAGCGTCGGCGGTGCGAACAGCGCTGCGCAGCAGAGCGCGCAGGTCGTTTGTGACCTTGTCAAACGCCTCGCCCGGCTCCGATAGGCCATAGGTCTGGGCGGTGATGTCCAGACAATCGGGGCCGAGTTGGTAGTTCACCACCTCGCGCAAAAGTTCGCTCGGTTCCAGATAATCGCTGTGGACCAGAATACGCCCCTCGCCATCGCCCAGCCGAATGATCGACGACGGGGTTCTATGCTCTATCTGGGTGCAGATGAAATCAGTCAGGGCGTCGACATTGCACCAGGCGTTGGTGCGCATCTCCACCGGCCAGAAATGGCTGGCCACAGCGCGTCCCTCTTCGATGAAGGTTTGCTTCTGCGACAGATCGCGAGGGCGTGTGGCGACGCTGACGCCGGTCACATGAACACCCAGTTTGCGGGCGTCCTGCGACTGGCCGGCCTCGGCGGGCGCGGGCGCAGGGCTTGGCATCATGTGGATCAGGACATATTCGAGCGACAGGGCGTTGGCGGGAACGGTCAGTTCCACAATCGACGCATCATCGCAGAACACGACTTCGGACCGGACCGGCACATTATTGATGAAATAGGCCACGTCCCTGCGACGCCCGCTTGGCGGCACATAGACGGAGCGTTCGATGCGGAATACGAGTTCGAGGGACGCGTCCAGTTGAAGCGCGTCTGAAGGCATATAGAGCTTCAGCGCTGATCTTGGCCCGATGGACCAGCAGGGCAGGGATTCTGCGCCGTCCCAACCGCCGCCGAGTTCAATGCGCGGACCTATTTGCTCGGACATTGCGTCTCACGCCTTGCATCGGATGGTATTGAAAGCATTCGCCGGGGCCGGGAGGGTCCCGTCTGCGGCGAAAGCCTAGTCTCATAGCCTTTGCCAAAGCCTGAACATTGCGTCTTCTGACATGCACGCCGCAAACAAGGGCGTTCAGCCTACGGCCCGACCATGTCGTGAAAATGACCGGAATAACGCTTCAATTTGGTTAATCGCCGGCGCAATCCGGGCTGTGGCGCGTCGGTTTGAGTTGATCTTTGTTGAGTTGAATCGTCTGGGCTCCGGGGCGGGAGCAGTTGACGGGACCCGATCAATGACGCTTCTGCGTGCGCATAGGGGCTGAATGCATCAGATTTGTGTCATATGCGGCGATTAACCCAGCGATTTCATCCTCGCCCATATAATATTCGATCAAATTTTTGCTGAATAATTGGCAAATTGACGGCAGTTAACTAAATAAATCTTCTACGTTGTTAAAAATGAACGGGAATAAATGAATAATTAATTGTATAATTTAGCCATAAAAATATAATCCGGGAGAATAATGTTTGTTTTAAGGAGTAATTTATCACCTCCGATGCAAGATCAACTTTGGCAGAGGAGGAAGCGCCTTGAAACATTCAGCGCAGAACAGGGGAGCAGGCATGCATGCTCGCCGTCCGATGCTTTATGTGGTGGAAAACGGCGCAGCCCATGCGCGGCCTGCTTTTCCCGCTCGCGCCCTGCCATCGTCCTCGCGCCACGCCATGACGCAGGCGATGGAGCATGATGGTCGCTGGCCCGTCGCTGTTTGCATGACGGCGATCGTGGGCCTGTCCCTGACGCTCTGGAGCGGTATTGGCGCGGTCGCCCTCTTTCTGATCCACCACTAGTTCAGGTTACGCAACCGCCATTTCTGTGGATAATTTTGCGCGAGGCGCGCTTATGCGCATACTCCATTCACTCAACCCGTGGCACATCTCATGATCTTGAGCGACAGCGGGCCGATCATTGATTAGCCAGGTCATGGGGTGAGTCGACAGGTGAACGGGGCGCAGGACCTGACATTTTTCTCGCAGCGCTTTGTTTCCGGCGCTGAGTTCGAGAGCGCCCGGCCAGGGCTGCAGGATACGCTCGACGGGCGCTGGTCCTATGAGCAGTCCATGGCCACTTCAGAGCCGAAACTGGACATAGAGGGCGCCTGCGGGCTTTGCCTGGTTCCCGCCTGTTTCACCTCGAATACGGGTTCGGGGGACATGGTCACCGGCGACCGGCGCACGCCCAACTGGCGGGAGTCCCAGTTCTGTGACTGTCGACTGGCGTTCAACTGTCGCCAACGCGCCGTCATGCAATTCATCGAGGAAAAGGTGGGCTTGCGCGCCTGGACGCGGGCCCTGGTCTTTGGGCCGCCGGAGCGGATGGGGCAATACATCTCGCCCCGGGTCGCCGATCTGCGCACCCAGCAGGTCCTGGCGCGCGACGTGGTGAACGGTGTCGCGGCCTATCGTCTGACCGACGAGGACCAGAGCCGCCATGTCGTGCTCAGCGTCGAATATCTGAACCGTCTGCCGCCGCTGAAGGCGGCGTTGCAGGAAGTTTTCCGGGTCCTGGTCAGCGGCGGACGCTTTGTCTTTACTGTGCCGTTCAGGTTGGACGCCTATGAGACCCGCTCCAACGTCGATGAATTGCCAAGGGTGCAGGGTCTGCCGCCAGCAGATTTTGCCGTCGAGGTGAACCAGATCGGATGGGACATTCTCGACCAGCTTCGCGCCGCCGGGTTTCAGGACGCCGCCGCCTATCTCTACTGGTCCGAAGAGTTCGGCTATCTGGGCCCTTACAATTTCATCTTTTCCGCCACCCGATAGAGCTTTTTCCGACGCAGTCGACACCGGTGCGTTGCAGATCCCATGTCAGGGGTCGAGGCGGCAAGCGGGCGGTTGGGGGCCGACAGAGATATTGTGACCGGAAATAGCGGATCGGCCATCCTTTGCAAAAGCCCGGGCCTCGATCCGGACGGTCTGATGGGCATAGGGGCGCGGATCGAAGCTTGCATGAAAGGGCGCCGCAATGGACTGGCCGATCAGGCGGCCATTGGCGCGAAACTCCACGCGTCGGGCTGAAGCGGCGCCGATGCTGGCCTCTGCCGACAGATTGACCGGCTGGTCAATGCGCGCGCAGGGCAGGGGCCAGGTCAGCACGACGCGGATGGGCGCGGACGGCTTTTGCGGCGTGTGGAGGGCGGCGCGCAGCGGCTGGTCGCCATGGCCGGGTTCCACCTCATAATCCTGCCCTGCGGGGTCAAAATCCTGATCGGTGCGGAACTGACGGAACTCCCACACCCAGACGGCGGCGCGGTCGAAGGCGCCGTCTCGCAGGCCCTGAGCGATCCCGGGGGTCAGGGCGGAGCCGCTTCGGTCCCCGAACTCGCCGATAAAGATGGTCTTGCCCAGGGGGTGCAACAGCCTGGCGGCCAGACGCGCCGCCTGAAGGTCGCGATCGGCATGGGCTGTGGGCTTGCCGGACGACAGATCGGGATAGACGTGCAGGCTGACCACGTCGAACGGCCCATGGGTCTGAACGAGATATTGCGAAAGCTCGCTCGCCGTATCGGGGGTCCAGTCGGGTCCGGCCGGCGAGAACTCCGGTCGCGCCGCCAGATGCAGGGCGGAGGGACGCGGCGCGCTGTAGCCGGACGACACGCCGCGGCTGGGATCAAGTGCGTGAAACAGCCCCGCCATGTCGCGCCCGAAATCGTCAAGCTGTGCTGTCGTGAAATTGCCCGCTGAGGCGCAGCGCTGGTTGGCGGGCGCGGCCTGGGTGGTGCAGCGCCTGACCTGATCGAGATCCGCCAGAAGATTGTATTCGTTGCCCATCTCATAGAACAGGATCGACTTTCGACCCCGATATCGCGTGACGAACTGGCTCACATAGGTTTGCGCCATCTGGCGGCTGCGGGAACGAGGATTTGCGATGAAATCGGCGACGGTTTCGTGGTTCAGCGCTGGAAATTGCTGAATGTTCCACAACAGGCTGGGCACGATCTTCATATTCAGGCGGTCCAGCGCGTCGAACATGGCGTCTGCATCCGCCCAATACTGATCCGGATGGGCGATCCACAACGCCAGATCATTATGGAGTGGGTCGTCCGGCCAGCTGGGTCCAAAGCCCGACACGGCGACCCTCAGGAACCCGAACCCCTCGTCGCGGGCGTCGGCCATGGCCTTCAGCGCCATGGCGCGATCGACCTGCCTGTAGGCGAGCGAGCCGTCCCCGCCGCTGGCCCGCCCGGTGAATTGCAGCATCAGATCGAACTTGTTCGCGCCCAGCCGGTCGCCTATGGCGTGGCGTTCCCCGGCCAGTCCGCCCAAGGCCGCCGTCAGCGCTGTCCCCAGGGTCAGGGCGCCCAGGCCGTTCTTGAAGATCGACATATCGCACCTTCCATCCGCGCAGACTGGATTGACGCCTCAATCGCGCGCAAACCAGGGCGAGGCGGCCCACAGCCTGTACACGTCCGGCCTTGGCTAGGGATTACTTCTCGTTGAAAATCTTAGCGTCGCATTAACTTGGATTGTACTCCGACGGGTCCACCTGGCCAGGTTGAATCAAACAATTGGGCGAGATTTTGCCCTCGAAACTCTAATATTGACAAATGGGTAATATTTAGGCTGCCCTATGGTCGCCCATGGCGTGTCTTGAATTCGCATCCGTCGTCGGTGGCGGCGGAACGAGGCAGGTCAGCCGCAGAACGCTCTTGAGAGTCGTTCAAAGCAGATGTTTGTAGACGCGCCCAGGCAGGAGACCCCTTGAATGACGAGCCCAGTGTTGCAAACCGGACGCCTGATGGCGGCCCTGACGCTTTCCCTGTCGGTTGTGGCTGTCAGCCCCGCCCTGGCGGAACATCGGCAGGCGCCGGATGAACCGACTATCGACGCCATGGGCGTCATCTCTCAAAAGGTCGTGCATCGCAGCGGCGCCCACGCCAGTGCAACCCGGTCAATGGCCCCGCCTGCAGGCTCGACCGCCGCAGCGTCCCAACCGATCACCTATCACAACGGCCCGGTCATGACCTCGGTCTCCAAGGTGGTGGTGATCTGGTACGGCAACTGGAATCAGGCCGATGGCACGGACACGCCGGCCGGGCAGCAGATCATTCGCGACGCGCTTTATGGCCTGGCTCAGGCTGCGCCGTCCGGCTACACCAATTATGCGGGCGTGACGACGGGGGCTTCCTCCACGCTCGGTCATTTTACCCAGAGCAATCCGGCGGGCGCGGTCAGTCAGATTTCTTCGGTCAATCTGGTCGAGGTCCCCCAGGCCGCCTCCTCGGCCTATGGCGGGACGAACCTGTCGGACTCCTCGGTCCAGGCCCTGGTCAAGGCGGCGGCGAACGCGCCCGGGGTCGGGGCTGATCCCAACGCCATCTATCTGGTGCTGTCGTCCGGCGAGATCGGCGAAAGGTCGGGTTTCCTCACGCAATATTGCGGGTGGCACACCTATTCCACCATTAGCGGCCAGACGCTGAAATATGGCTTCATCGGCAATCCGAAAAAGAATATCGCCGCTTGCAACGCCAACACGACCGGCGTGTCCCCCAATGGCAATCCCGGTGTTGACGCCATGGTCTCCGTCATTGCCCATGAGCTTGAAGAGACGGCGACAGATCCGCTGCTGAACGCCTGGTGGAACGCCGGTGGTTCGGAAAACGGCGATATGTGCGCCTGGACCTTCGGCGCCTCGCCGACCAAGATCAGCAGCACCAACACCGCCACGAACGGCGCCTATTACAACGTCACGCTTCCCGCCAAATCGGGCAGCCGGTCCTATCTGATCCAGCGCGCCTTGGCGTCGAGCAATTCGAAGTGCTACGTCAACGCCAACGGTCAGGTTCAATAGGACGGTCTGCGCGATCCGGCGCCGCGTGCGTCGCCCTGAGTTGGTGGTGAATGATTAGGCGCCCATTGGTTCTGTCCCTGAAAAGGCTGGCGATCTCGGTCGCCAGCCTTACGCTTGGCCTCAGTCTGGTCACCGCTGCGCCCGCCATGGCGCAGTTGGACACGGGCACGACCCTGACCAGCATCACCATCGCCGACTCCACGCAAAACGAGACGCGGCTGGTTCTGACCTTCAGCCAGACCCTGCCGAGCTTTTCCATCTCGTCCAATGACTCGCCCCGCGCGGTGATCCTGTTGTCGGCGGTGGGGCGTGCGCCCGGGGCCAACAGTCCGAACTTCGCCAATGGCCCTGTGCGGGAATTGACGTTCGAGCAGAGGGGCGGGGCGCTCGCCCTGCGCCTGATGGGCGGATCCGCGCTGCATGTGGAAGCCACGCCGTTTGGCGCACAGTCCCTGCTGGTGGTGGCCCGGGGCCCGGAGGTTCGGCGCGCCGCTGCGGCCGCGCCTCTCGTGGGCGCGCCCCTGTCCGGCCTCCCGGCCTATCAGGATCCAAGGGGCGATGAGGAGCAGTTCGCCGTTGTGCCGCTGAAATATGCCGATGTCAGCGAGATTGTGGGCCTCTTGTCGAACGGCCCGCCGCAAAAGCCCAATGACAGCTTCATCCCTCAGGAGCCTGCCTTCGGCTCTTCCGGCATGGGCAATGGGGCCGCCAATAATTACCAGCAGACCCTTGCCCTTCAGAATCAGGAGGCCGCGCCCTATGGCGCCCAGGTCGACGATACGATCGGCATTGATCGGCGTCTGAACGCCATCATCCTGCATGGCCCGGCTGAGCGTATTCGGCGCCTGAAAGCGCGGATCGCCGAGCTGGACGTGCCAGTGACCAGCGTCCTGCTTGAGACGGTCTTTGTCGAACTGACCGAATCCGGCGCCAGGAATGTCGGACTGGATTTCAAGAACAGCGCCGGCAAGTTCGGCGTCGTCACCTATAATAGCGGCGCCTTTGCGCCCGGTGCGACCGGACTGAGCAACGCCGGCCAGACCAGCGCCGCCCTGCAGGCCGCCATCTATGCACAGGTCCAGCAGGGCCAGGGGCGTATCCTGTCGCGTCCGCGCATCGCGGCCCAGAGCGGATCATCGGCCAAGATCATCACCGGCGACGCCTTGCCGATCCTGACCTCCATCGCCCTGTCCGGCGTCAATGCGGTCTCGCAGCAGGTGCAGTATGTCAATGTGGGCGTGACCCTGCAGATCGCCCCGCGGGTGAGCGAGGACGGGATGGTGACGTCGCACATCTTCTGCGAGGTCTCCAGCGTCACGGGCTATAGTCAGGGCTATCCCACGATCAGCCAGCGCGAAGCCTCGACCACGGCCAGCGTGCAGGACGGACAGTATTTCGTGATCGGCGGACTGACCCAGGAAAACCGGCTTTCCACCAAGGAGCAGCTACCCGTGCTGGGCGATATTCCGGGCTTGGGGGAGCTGTTCAAGCTGCATCTGGGCTCCTCTGCAAAGACCCAGCTCTATATCGTGGTCACGCCCCACATCACCCGCGGCGGGGACGCCGCCACAGCCAGGGCGATCGCCGAAAAATAAGGCGGACGCCGTCCCCGCGGCCCTATTGCATCCAAGGCGTCGTCCACTAGGTTCCAGACTGGTTCCTTCAGTCGAAAACAGGCCTGTCCATGACCGACCTTCACCGTCGCAACATTCTGACGGCTGCGGTGGGGGCCATGTCCCTGCCGTCCGCCATTGCGCGCGCCGCCGCCATTGACGCCCATGTGGCGACGGGGACGCTGGCTGATGTCGAGCATGTGGTGATCTTCATGCAGGAGAACCGGGCCTTTGATCACTATTTCGGGACGCTGAATGGCGTTCGCGGCTTCGCCGACCGGTTTCCCATCCCCTTGCCGGATACAGCCGACCGGGTCGGCAAGACCGTCTGGAGCCAGACCAATGCGGTCCGCCCTGACCATCCCCCCATTGTCGCGCCCTTCGCGCTGAACACGACCCAGACCTTCGCGCATATGCGGGTGGAGGGGGCGCCGCACAACTGGCCGGATGCCCAGGCGGCGTGGAATGAGGGGCGCATCGATCGCTGGCCCGCCGTCAAGAGCGAGCACGCCATGGGCTATTTTGAGCGGGCCGATATACCGTTTCAGTTCGCCCTGGCCGACGCCTTTACGGTTTGCGACGCTTATCATTGCTCCATCCAGACCGGCACCAACACCAACCGGCTGATGCTGTGGACGGCGACCAATGATCCGACGGGGCAGGCGGGCGGTCCATCCATCTCCAACTCCCATGACAATTTCGCCAGCCTCGGCGGCGCGAAGGAGCCCTATCGCTGGACCTCCTATGTGGAGCGACTGGAGGCGGCGGGCGTCAGCTGGCGCATCTATCAGGACATGGCCGATAATTTCACAGACAACCCCCTGGCCGGTTTCAAGTCGTTTCGTGACGCTCACGAAGGGGTGGAGGGCCACAGTCCGGCGCTGAAGGACAAGGCGATCTCCACCCGCAGGCTGGATGGGTTGAAGGCCGACGTGCTGGCCGGTCGCCTGCCGCAGGTCTCCTACATCATCGCGCCGGCAGCGGCGTCTGAACATCCCGGACCCTCCAGCCCGGCCCAGGGGGCGGACTATACGGCCCAGGTGATCGAGGCCCTCACAGCCGATCCAAAGGTCTGGGCGCGGACCGTGCTGCTGGTCATGTATGATGAGAATGACGGCTATTTCGATCATGTCCCGCCGCCTGCGCCGCCGTCGAAAAACGGGGAAAAGACACTGGGCGGCTCCACCGTCTCGACCGAGGGCGAATATCATCTGGTGCGCAATCCAGCTGAGGCCGCCTTTGACGCCCCTGCCCTGATGGGGCGTCCCTATGGGCTTGGCCCGCGCGTGCCCATGTTCGTCATCTCGCCGTGGAGCCGGGGCGGCTGGGTCAATTCGCAGGTGTTCGACCACACCTCCGTCATTCGTTTTCTGGAGCAGAGGTTCGGGGTTTCCGAGCCCAACCTGTCGCCCTGGCGGCGGACGGTGTGTGGCGACCTCACCTCGGCCTTCAACTTCGCCACGCCCAACGCCGCGCCCTTCCGCGACGCCCTGCCAGGAACCGCCGACGCCGCCAGCCGTGCGGCCGCCTTGCCGCACCGCACCACCCCGCCGACGCCAGCCACGCCCAGCGCGCCGGTGCAGGCGGCGGGCGTGCGGCGCGCGCGCGCGCTGGGCTATGATCTGGCGATGGAGGAGGCGACAGGTCCGGAGGGCCTGAGGCTGGACTTCATCAATCGCGGCCGGCTGGGCGCGGTTTTTCATCTCTATGACCGCCAAAGGCTCAGCGAGGCGCCCAGGCGCTATACGGTGGAGCCGGGCAAGTCCCTGCGCGATCTGTTCGCGGGTGACGGCCATGATCTGTGGGTGCTGGGGCCGGACGGCTTCCACCGCCATTTCATGGGCGCTGGCGGCGGTGTCGCCCTCACCGCATTGGGCAAGGGGCGGGGACTGGGTCTTGGCCTCGTCAATACGGGCCCTGATCCGGTTGAGATCAGTGTGACGCCCAACGCTTATCATGACGCCTTGAAGCCGTGGCGCGCCACGCTGAGGCCCGGCGCCTCGGCCAGCCCGGTCTGGTCGCTCAGCGACAGCGGCGGCTGGTATGATCTGTCCGTCACCTCATCGCACAACCCCGCCTGGCTGCGTCGCCTTGCCGGACGGATCTGGACGGGAAGGCCGGGGATCAGCGACCCGGCCATGGCGGGCGTGGCGGTGATGGAGCAGACGGCGCGGCTCTGAGGGGCGCAACGTCACGGGAGGACCCATGGTGGCGCATGTTCAGCGGATGGGGGCCAGGGGCCCGAGCTTCACCGCTCCAGGTCTGGCGGCGTGCCTTTTGGCCAGTCTTGCGCCCGCGTCGGCGCAAGCCTGCATGGGGCCGCAGGCCAGGGCCAGCCTGAACGGCGCTGAGATGAGCCTCTCGACCGCAGCCCTGGGCGTGACATGGCGGGCCAGTGCGGACGGCTTGTCGGCGACCGGCTTCGAAGACCGACAGGGCGGCCATGAAGTGACCTTGGCGACAGACGCCTTTGTCGCGGTTCTGAAGGACGGCTCGGTCCTGCGGTCCGGCGCGCTGCATCTGGCCACGCCGCCCCGTCTGTCGCGCATCGAGGCCGACCCCGCCGCGATCCAGGGCGCAGCGCAACAGTGCGGCTGGCGGCTGGATGCGGACCTGTCTGATACAGAAGGCCGGTTGGCGGCCCACTGGACGGCGCAGGTGCGCGATGGCGCGTCCTATGTGCGCCAGACCGTGACCCTCAAGGCGAACAGCGCCGACCTGCCGATTGTCAGCCTACGGATGATCGACCTTGTGAGCCCCGATCTGAAGCTGACGGGCTCGGTCAGGGGCTCGCCCCTTGCCGCGGACAACACCTATTTCGGGCTGGAGCATCCGGCGGCGGAGACCCATCTGGCGGGCCGGCGCGGCTTCATGCAGATCAGCCGCGAACTGCCGCTCAAAGCCGGACACGAGGTGAGCTATTCAGCGGTGATGGGCGTCACAGCGCCGGGGCAGTTGCGGCGCGGGTTCCAGGCCTATCTGGAGGCCGAGCGGGCCCGTCCCTATCGGACCTTCCTGCACTATAACAGCTGGTATGACATTGGCTATTTCAGCAAATATGACGAGGCCGACGCGCTCGACGCCATACATGGCGTGGGCGAGGCTCTGGCCGTCAAGCGGGGCGTCAAGCTCGATTCCTTCCTGTTTGACGACGGTTGGGATGATCTGCAGGGCGAGTGGAGGTTCCACGCCGGATTTCCCAATGGTTTTGACAATCTCAAAGCCGCCGCCGCGCAATATGGGGCGGCGCCGGGGGTGTGGCTCTCGCCCTGGGGCGGCTATGGCAAGCCGAAAAAGGCGCGGCTTGAGAATGGCGCAGCCAAGGGTCTGGAGACCAATGCGGGCGGCTTCGTCCTGTCCGGTCCAGCCTATTACGAGGTGTTTCGCAAGGCCAGTCTGGGGCTGTTGCAGACCTCTGGCGTCAACCAGTTCAAGATCGACGGGGCGGGCAACGCTGACAGCGTCTTTCCCGGCGCCGCCTTTGACAGCGATTTTCAGGCCGCGATCAGTCTGATCGGCGAGTGGCGCAAGGCGCGTCCGGACCTCTATGTGAACCTGACCACGGGAACCTATCCTTCGCCCTTCTGGTTGCCTTACGCCGACAGCATCTGGCGGGGCGGCGATGATCACGATTTCCTCGGCGTCGGTTCCTGGCGCCAGCGCTGGATCACCTATCGCGATGCGGACACCTATGCGGGCGTGGTCTCGTCCGGATCGCTATACCCTCTCAATTCATTGATGCTTCATGGCCTGATCTATGCGCGCCACGCCAAGCATCTCGACAGCGACCCCGGCCATGATTTCACCGACGAAGTCCGCAGCTATTTCGGGACAGGGACCCAGCTTCAGGAACTCTATGTCAGTCACGGCCTGTTGTCCGACGCGGATTGGGACGCAATCGCTCAGGCGGCCAAATGGTCGCGCGCCAATGCCGACGTGCTGAGGGACACCCATTGGATCGGCGGCGACCCTTCGTTGCTGGAGGTTTATGGCTGGGCTTCATGGGCGCCGCGCAAGGGGATCGTGGTCCTGCGCAATCCCAGCGACAAGGCGCAAGACTATGTGCTCGACCTGTCAAGGGCGCTGGAACTGCCGGATGGCGCACGCGGCGTCTACCGCCTGTCCACGGTCTGGCCGTCCGATCCGGGGCGCTGGCCGCAGAAAATGGAGGCGCGCGCACGCACCGTCCTTCATCTCAAGCCCTTTGAGGTGGTCGGTCTGGAAGCCCTGCCCGAGCCGCGCCCTTAAGACTTCGCCCGGTCTGCGGCCACCACGGACTCAAGGATCTGATCGGAAATGTCCTTCACGGCGCCGGGGCTATGCGCGAGGAAGAGGGTGTTGGTCTTGTCGTTTTCGCCGATGGACTTCAGCGTATCGAAATACTGGGTCACCAGGACAAGCTGCATCACCTCCGAGGTTGAGGCGCCGCCGACGACCTTCTGGAAGGACTCGATGGAGGCTTGCAGACCCTCGATGATGGCCTTGCGCTGATTGGCGATGCCCTGGCCTTGCAGGGCCTTGCTCTCAGCCTCGGCCTCGGCCTTCTTGACCACGAGGATCTTTTCCGCCTCGCCGCGCGCATTGGCGGCCACCTGTTCGCGCTGGGCGGCGTTGATGTCGTTCATGGCCGACTTGACCTTTTCGTCAGGCACGATGTCGGTCACCAGCACATTGACGATCTCATAGCCGAAGGTGGCCATGTCGGCGTCCAGTTCCTTCTTGACCGCCGCCGCTATGCCGGACTGGGTGGCGAAGACTTCGTCCAGCGTCATGCCGGGCACGTGGCCCAGAATGACTTGCTCCACATAGGCCTGGATCTGAGCAGCGGGATTGGCCAGCTTGTAAAACGCGTCAAAGACCGCCTCCGGCCGCACGCGTGTCTGAACGGAGATCGGGATGGTGACGAAGACATTGTCCTTGGTCTTCGTCTCCATGGTCAGGGCGATCTGGTCGACGCGCAGGCTGACGCGCCCGGCCACGCTGTCAATAATGGGAACCTTCCAGTTCAGGCCGGGCTGAGCGATGTTGAGAAACTTGCCGAACCGCACCACGACGGCGACTTCTGCGGTGCGCACCGTGAAGAAGCTGCTGAAAACGATGGTCAGCGCGCCGAATATCACAATGGCGAGCAGGGCCAGACCCATTAGTTCCATGGCGGATCCCTCATATGAATTGAGGGCGGCCCTGCGCCCTGATCACCCTTGAATTGGCGACCATTTCGGCGCAATGGCAAGCGCAAAAATGCAGCCTATGGGCGCTCCGGCGATGACCGAAGCTAGCGGATCAGAATGCTGTGCAGGCTGAACGCCAGACGACGGTTGTCGGCGGCCGCGCCCAGCTCGGCGGGGCTGACGGCGTCGGGGGTGAGGAAGCTGAAGACGATCTTCGACTCGTCTGGGCCGGGCAACCAATAGTGGGGCGGCAGCAACGCCTCCAGCGAGACAGGCTCGGCCGACTGCGGGAGCCGCCAGAACCCGGCGAACAGGCCATTGGCGAACAGCGTGACGTCCTGATGGGTATGCCGTTCACTGACAAAGGGCAGGCCCTCGAATGTGACGCGACGGACCAGGCCGATGTCTTTGGGCGTCAGCCCAACCGCCAGTTCGGCGACATGGCCGTCGTTCCAGACGTGCGCCGCTTCAGGCTGCGCCCAGCCGCGAACCAGTCCCTGAGCACCAATGTCAATATTGCCGAAGTATCGAGTCACGCCGAACTCAATTTTCAGCGAATTCGCGCTTCTCACCATGATGTTCATGTTGAAGAACCTTCGGTTAGAATATTTGAATCACTCGTTAACTGGACCATTTCACGATTCGATTTATCAATCTCGAGTCCAGACCTCTTGCGGAGGAATATCCCGTTTGCGAGGGCTTTTCGAGATTGCTGATTTAAAGCCAGCTTCTGCTTCGGCTTCGTGATTTCATGTTTCAGTCTGATGTCGATTAGACTGAGTCGAGCGCCACGAAAATCGTCGTGCAGAGCAAGGTTTTAAAGCCCGGGTCGATTTAACTGTGAAAAAGACGCCGTTCACCGGCTCTGCGCCATTATTCCGATACCATTCAGAAACACTGTTTGGGTCTGATAGGGGCTTGTTCCCGACTCTGAAATTTGGTCCGAGACGCCTGTTGTGAATGACACCGCCATCGATCCAGCGGCCTCCTATGGCGGACGCGCCAAGCGGGCCCCGGAAGCGTCGGCCATGGCCGCGCCTCTTGCGCGGTTTCTGGCGCCGCTTTGGCGTGACCGAAACGTGCATGTTCTGGGAAGCCGTGCTCTGGTCGTGGCGGATGCGCTGGACGGCGCGCGCCATGTCGCCATACTGAGCGAAGCCGAGCAGGCGCGCCGCCTCGGTCAGGATGATCTGGTCTTGGCGCTGGACGCGCAAAGCAGTTGGGCGTTGCTGGACCTCTTGGCGACCGGGGTCTTCCCCCGCTTCGCCTGCGCGCTCGTCGTCCAGCAATGGCGCGAGGGTGACGAGACGATCTTCAACGCCGCCTTTGCGCACCGCCGCGCCTATGTTCACCGTCTGGTGCAGGGCTGGCTATTTGGCGATCTGGAGCGCGCCGCCAGTCAGATCACCCCTCTGGCCGGATCGAGCCTTGGTGCGGGCGCGGCTCAGCTGTGGATCGGCGGCGCTGGTGACCTGCCGCCCCTGACGGGGGGGCTGTTTGAAGGCGCGGACGCCTTGGCGCCCGATACAACCCTGGCTGATCGGGTCTCGACACCGGCGCCCACAGGCAAGCCGCAGATCACCGCCGGCCTTGCGCCTGTGTCGCCCCACTCGCCGCAGGCGCGCGCTCTGGCGCAGCGACTGTTGAAGGTGGAGGCGCGCACCCTCGAGCTTCGCCGCGCCAATCTGAAACTGGCCGCGGAGCTTGCGCAGGAATACAGATCCGGCGCCGGGGCCCAAAGCTATTTCGACGCGCCCAAGACGGCCCACCCCTGGCCGCTCGCAGATGATCCGACGCGCGATCCGGACATGCTTGGTCTCTATGACCGGCGTGTCGATGATCCGGTGATCCATGAGGCCCTGATCGGCAGTCAGTTCTTTTCGGACTTCAAGCTGCAGGATCCTGAGCCGGACTATGCGGCCGCCGTGGCGTCGTTGAACGCAACGGCGCCGACCCTGGTCATTGCTGACGAACAGACCATCCCCGACGCCTCGATCGTCATTCCGGTCTATGGCCAGCTGCCCTATACGCTGAACTGCATCGACAGCCTGATCCGCCACGCCTCGCGCTATTCGGTGGAGATCATCATTGTCGACGACTGCTCGCCCGACCAGTTGACGGCGATCTACACGCCGCAGGTCCGGCATGTGAAATATGTGAAGCAGAAGAAGAACGGCGGCTTTATCAGCAGCTGTAATCTGGGCGGGTCGGTGGCGCGCGGACGCCATGTGATCATGCTGAACAATGACACGCGCGTCGCCGCCAACTGGCTTGACGCAATGCTGGACAGTTTCGATCTGTTCCCGAAGGCGGGGCTGATCGGCTCGAAGATGTTCTATCCCGACGGGGTGTTGCAGGAGGCCGGCGGCATCATCTGGCGCGACGGTTCCGCCTGGAACTATGGCCGCAATGATGATCCGAACCGTCCGCAATACAGCCATGCGCGCGAGGTGGACTATATTTCCGGCTGCTCGCTGGCGCTGAGGCGCGACCTGTGGGACGCGCTCGGCGGCTTTGACCCGCATTTCACGCCCGCCTATGCCGAGGACGCCGATCTTTGCCAACGCGTGGCGGATCGGGGTCTTGAGGTCTGGTTCCAGCCCCAGTCGCGCGTCATCCACTATGAGGGCAAGACCTCCGGTGTCAGCACCGGCGGCGGGGTCAAGGCCTATCAGGTGATCAATCTGAAGAAGCTGTTCGTGCGCTGGCGTGAACGCTTCGAGACCCACCGCGCCAATGCCGAGGCGCCGTTCTTTGAGCGCGAGCGCAAGGTGCGCAAGCGGATGCTGTTCGTCGATGCGGTGACGCCCACGCCCAATCAGGATGCGGGCTCGGTCCAGACCGTTCTGGGCATCGCCTGCAGTCGCGCGCTGGGCTACAAGCCGCACTTCGTTCCCCAGGACAACTGGCTGTTTGAACCGCGCTATACTGAAGACCTGCAAAGGTCAGGCGTGGACTGCGCCTATGCGCCCTATGAGATCGGGTTCGAGAACTATATCCGTCGCTATGGTCGCCTGTTTGACGTGATCATGGTCTATCGCGTGGGCGTGATGGCCGATGTGGTCGAAAAGATCCGCCAATACGCGCCTCAGGCCATTGTGCTGTTTCATGTCGCGGACCTGCACTTTTTGCGGACGGAGCGTCAGGCGCGGCTGGAGAGCGACGAGGCGGCGCTGGCGGCGGCCGCCTCCCTGAAGACGCGCGAACTCGACATGGTGCGTCGGGCCGATTGCACCATCACCCATTCCAGCATCGAGGCGCAGATTCTGGCGGACGAAACGCCCGAAGCGCCCGTCGTGGTCTGGCCCTTGATGATCGAGGAGGCGGGTCGCGGCGCGGCCTTTGCGGCGCGGCGCGACGTGGTGTTTCTCGGCGGCTATCGGCACACGCCCAATGTCGATGCCGTGATCCATTTCGTGCAGCAGGTTCTGCCCCTGCTCAAGCGGGCTGATCCGTCGATCCGCTTCATCGTGGCCGGCGCCAATCCGACCCCCGAAGTGCTTGAACTGGCCTGCGAGGATGTGATCGTCACGGGTCTGGTGGAGGATCTGGGCGAGGTGCTGCATCAGGCGCGCGTCTTTGTCTGTCCTCTGCGCGTGGGGGCGGGCGCCAAGGGCAAGGTCATGTCGGCTCTGACCTATGGCGTGCCGGTGGTCTCGACCGCCATTGGCGTGGAAGGGGCGGGGCTGGAGCATGGCCGCGACGTTCTGGTGGCTGATGAGCCTCAGGCCATGGCCGACACCATCCTGCAGGTCTATCGTGATGAGGCGCTCTGGCGGAGCCTGTCGGAACGCGGCCGCGAGATCGTGGCGCGGGACTTTTCGGTGGAGATGGGGCGCACCCAACTCAGCGCGGCGATTGAGCGGGCCTATGCGCACAAGCTCGGTCTGGACGGAGCCGCCGGATGAGCCGTCAGGTTGCAACCGCCACAGGGGCGCAGGCTCCCGGCGCGCGCGAGGTTCTGGGTCAGCTGGAGCGTTCTGATCGCGGGCGCCTGGAGGGCTGGTGCTGGAGCCCCGCCGAGCCGCGCGAACGGCTGGTCGTCGACGTCTATGTCAATGGCGTCTTCCATGTTGCAGCCACTGCGGCGCGGATGAACACCGCCCTTCGGGACCGTGGCGTCGGCGACGGCCAGCACTGGTTTTCCCTGCCCATGCCGCAGGCGGCCAGCCTTGACGCCCCGCTGATGATCGAGGCGCGCGAGCGGGTCAGCCAGTACCTGTTCGGTCGGCTGGTGATCCGGCGGGGGCCGGGCGCCGCACAGATGGCGCCGCGGGTGGATGCGCTGGCGGCCCAGATCCGTCGGCTGCGCCATGAGATCGACGGGCTGGCGACCCCGCGTCCTGCGGGTTTGTCCCCGTCTGATATCGCCAATCTGGGCCGTCTGGTGAAATTGAGCGATCTGGGTCAGGTGCTGATGCGACACAGCGGCCTTGTCGCCCAGGTCGCCGCCTCCACCCATGATGATGAACTGGCTCAGGGCGTCAAAGAGATTGAATCGATCGCGGCAGTGCGTCTGCCCTATATTGCCGCGCCGGCTCTGAGCCTGATCGTCTGCCCCCAGGCTGACGCCCAGGCGACGGCTGAGGCCTGTTCGGCTCTGGCCCCTGTGCTGGCGGCGCTGGCGGCTGAACTGATCCTGGTCGATGACGGCGCCTGTCCCCAGAGCGCGCTCCTGCCCACGCGGATCGACAATCTGAAATATCTCAGGACCCCGGGCGTCGGACTGGGCGGGGCGGCCATGAACGCCGCCGCACGCGTGGCGCGCGCCGAGCGGCTGGTCTTTGTGGAGTCGATGACCCCGTGCGCTGCATTGTTCGCAGAACTGCACGGCCTGCTGGGCGCCGGCGGCGTGGCGGCGGGCGAGACGGTGGGCGGGATCTGTCAGGGTCTGACGCCGAGTATCGCCATGAGCGAGCAGGTCTCGCCAGAGGCCGGGACGCTAAGGTTCAGTCTGACGCGCACGCATTGGCGTCTGCTGGGCGGCTTTGACGAGGCGTTCTCAGCCGATGCGCGGCTGGCGGCGGCGGACATGGCGCACAGGGCCTGTCTGATGGGACAGGCCGTCACCGTGCTGCGTTTGCCGGGTTACAGGCTGATCGCCGCGTTCGATCCGTCGTCTGCCGAACTGGCCCTGTTTCAGAGGCGGTGGGGTGTGGCCAATGCACACTAGTCACAGCCAGCTGGATGGGTGTTCCAAATGATTGCAGCCCGTTGTTGCGCGCAATAGCGTGAGTTCTATATCAACAATCCATCGCTTCCGGGGCCATTGGGCGACTGAAGGCTGTATCAGGCAGAGAAGACGGGATCCGGTTCAGGTGCAGGCTTGCCAATGACAAGACGACTGCTGGGCGCGCTTGACCACATCACGCCGGAAGGCGTGGTGGAGGGGTGGTGCTGGGACGCTGAAAGCCCGGCTGAGCAACTTCGTGTCAATATCAATGTCGACGGCAAGATTGTGGGCGCCGCAATCGCCGGTCTGTTTCGCGATGATCTGAAATCCGCCGGAATTGGCGATGGCGCGCACCATTTCCGCTTCATCCTGCCCTTCGACCTGCTGGACGCCAAACGGGCGCTTGAAGTGCGGATGCAGGAGGCGGACACGGGCGACTATGTCGGCAATGTCTATTATCTGCAGCAGCCCCAAGCCGCCAATCTGGACGATCGCATCATCGAGCTGGAGGCGGAGGTGCGGCTTTTGTCGTCGCGTCTGTCGGAAATCGCGCGCGCTCAGGGCGGCGGGCCTGCGGCGACCGATCTGTTCCAGGTGATCGGCGGCTTCTTCATGGAGCTGGCGGGCAATCCGGACGCCATTTCCGGCGCGGCCGCGGGAGAGCGGCTGTCGGACGCCATCTCCGACGTGTCCAACCGCTATGAATCCATTGCCCTGCCGCTGAGCGCCACGCCTTCGGCCACCATCATTGTCGATGGTTGCGCGCCATTGGCGGCGGTGCATCCTTGCCTGAAGGCGCTGGGCGCGACCTTGTCAGCCATCGGGGCGGACGTGCATCTGCTGGACCGGGGCGAACATGCCGATCTGGCGCTGACCCCGGTCTCTGTGCGCAATCTGAACTATGTGCGGATCGGCGACGGCCTGTTGTCGGAACGCAATCGGATCGCTCAGAGGGTGCAGACCGACTATCTGGTCTTTGTCAGCGGCTGGACCCTGCCCATGCCGGGCTGGCTGAATGAGTTGGTGTCCGCCCTGCAGAACAATCCCCAGTTTGCCGTTGCCGGGGCCCTGGTGTTGCGCAGCGACGGGGTGGTGCAACATGCCGGTCTGCAGCGCATTGAGGCGGGCGGTTGGGCCGATCTGGGCGCAGGGCGTCTGACGGGCGACCCGGACTGCAGCGCCATGGCGGCGGTCAGCGGTTTTGGCGATCTGGCGGTGGCCGTGCGACGGGCTGATTTTCAGGCCGTGGGCGGGTTCAATCCGGCCATTCCGCGGCCTGAGGCGGCCATGCTCGACGTCAGCCTCAGGCTGGTGGCGGCGGGGCGCTACAGCCTTTATCAGCCCCTTTCGGTGGTCCGGTTGCAGGACGGCGCGGCAAACGATGCCCGCGTCAATATTGTCGAGGCCGTCGGCTAGAGCAAGATCCCTATATGATCAGGGCATTTCCTGCGACGAGCCGGCGCCCGCTTCGTCGCAAAGCGCTCGAGGTCGCGTCTATCCTGGCAGAGGTTGAACCCGTCGCCAATCTTCCGGTTTTCATAAGGCACTTAACCTTTTTGTGCTTCAATGTCGGCCGTGGTCCACTGGCCGCGCTATTTGTCTGTTGTCGCCGCTGAGCGCCTTTGATGGTCGCCAATGAAAGATCAGGAATGACGGGGGATCTCGGCTTTGCGTCCCATGGCGGCGTGGATCAGGTGGCGCCCTTGGGCAATGGCCTGGAAGCCCTGTTCGTCTCCCGCTCCGGCGCCGTCATGATCACGGGCTGGATAGATGATCGGAGCGATCCGGTCGATTGCGTCAATGTTCTGGGCGCCGGCTGGAGCGTGCGTTTCGACGGCGCCAGCCTTGGACGGTTCCGCCGTCAGGATCTGGAAGGCGCAGCCCAGAGGCGCAGCGCCTATCCCTATGGCTATTTTGATCTGCACTTCGCCGACGGGCCCATCGCCATGACGGCCGAATGTCGGGTCGAGGTGCGTTTGCGCAGCGGCGCGGCCATGTCCGCGGTGGTTCCTGTGCGCGACTGCGACGCCGAGGAGCTTCGCGACGTCGCCCTGACCTATCTGGCGGGCGCGCAATATTTTGGCGATCCGGTGGTGACGGCGATTTCGTGCCTGGAGCGGGGCATGGGCGATCATATTGTCAGCCTCAACAACCATGTGGTCAGCCAGCTGACAGCCCAGCCCTATGTGCAGCGGTTCGGCCAGCCTGGCGGACCTCTGGCGGGGTCGATTGTCGTCTGTCTCTATGGCAAGCCGGAGTTCCTGTTCCTGCAACTGGCCCTCTATGCCGGGCTGCCGGGGATGGCGGCCTATGAGTTCATCTTTGTCAGCAACAGCCCCGAACTGGCCGAGCGACTGCTGGACGAGGCGCGCATCTGCCAGACCATCTATTCAATGGTCTCCACCGTGGTCATCCTGCCCGGCAATGCCGGTTTCAGCGCCGCCAACAACGCCGCCGCCGTGGTGGCGCGCTCGTCGCGCCTTGTCTTCCTGAACCCGGACGTGTTCCCAAGGGACATGGACTGGGCGCAGCGCCACACCGCGCTGGTGGCCGATCTGCCGCCCGACCAGACGCGCCTGTTCGGGGCGCCCCTCTATTATGACAATGGCTCGCTGATGCATGGCGGCATGTATTTCGACATGGACCAGGGCGTGGACGTGGTGGATCGCAAGACCATGGCCTGGCGACTGATGCGGGTTCAGCACTATGGCAAGGGCGCGCCGCCGCAGGACCGCACCTATCTGCGTCCGAGACCTGTGCCGGCGGTGACGGGCGCCTTCATCTCGGTCGAGGCCCGGTGGTTCGAGACCCTGGAAGGCTTTTCCACCGACTATGTGTTCGGCCATTACGAAGACGCCGATCTTTGCCTGCGAAGTCTGGACCTGGGCTTTCCGGCCTATCTGCAGGACATCAAGATGTGGCATCTGGAGGGCAAGGGCTCGACCCGCCTGCCGCTGCATGAGGGCGGCTCTCTGGTCAATCGCTGGCTCTTTTCATCACGCTGGGGCCAGTATTGCTCTCCAGCCCTGCTGGGACCGCAGCCGAGCCTCTCGGCGGTGCGCCAGCCTGCGCCTCTGGATCCGGACGAACCCCTGACCTCGCCGCCTGCGCGGGCGCAGGACGATGCGCCCAACATTGGCAGGATGCTGAGCGGGCGCCGCAGCCCGGCGACGACGGGAGGCGCCCAGTGAACCCCGCGCGCCCCTTGAAGGTTCTGCTTCTCAGCGTCTTCCATCCTGAACTTGTGCGCGGCGGCGCCCAGCAGGTCTGCCATGAGCTGTTCGAGGCCTATCAGGCGCGACCGGACGTGCAGACGACCCTTCTGGCCGCCATCGACCCCACCTTCACCTCACTCTACAAGAGCGGGGCGGGGATTACCGGGTTTGACGGACGCGAGGGCGAATATCTGTTCCTGAGCCGGGACTATGATCCAGTCTGGCACAAGACCGGCGATATTCAGCTGATCAACGCCTTTGTCGACTTCTTGCAGCTGGTCCGGCCAGACGTGGTGCATTTCCACCATTTCCTGCTATTCGGCATCGATCTGATCTCCCTGACGCGCACAGTTCTGCCCCAAGCCCGGATTGTCTTCACCTTCCACGAATTCATGGCCATGTGCCCGGTGGACGGGCATCTGGTGCGCACGACAGACCAGTCGGTCTGCACGCGCGCAACCGCGTTGCGGTGTCATCAGTGCCTGCCGGAATACGGACCGGAGACCTTTTTCCTCCGTGAAGCCTGGATGAAGCGACATCTGGGCGTGGCGGATCACTTCACCACGCCCACGCGCTTCATGATCGATATTCTGCGCGGCTGGGGCCTGCCGCAGGACAGGTTCACCCACATTTCCAACGGTCAGGCCCATCGCGGATCGGGTCGGGTGCAGGAGCCTCTACGCCCGCGCCGCAACCGGTTCGGCTTCTTTGGCCAGTTTGTCGACGCCAAGGGTGTTCATCTGCTGCTGGAGGCCGTCTCCATCCTGAGGGCGGAAGGCTTCACCGATTTTTCCGTTGAGCTGAACGGCGACAATATCCGCTATGCATCGGACGCGCGGCGCGCTCAGATCGAGGCGTTTCTGGAGGCCGAGGCGGCCCTGCCGCTGGGCGAACGGATCGTGACCCTGAACGGCTCCTATCAGGCCGACCAGATCGGCGCCCGGATGCGGCGTGTCGACTGGTGCGTCATGCCGTCGGTCTGGTTCGAGGCCTTTGGTCTGGTCATATCCGAGGCCTGGTCATTCGGACGCCCGGTCATTTGCTCTGATGTGGGCGCCATGGCCGAGCGGGTGACCCATGAAGGCGACGGCCTTGCCTTTCATATGGGCGATGCGCGCAGTCTGGCTGAAAGTCTGCGGCGCGCCTGTCTGGAGGATGGACTTTGGGACCGGCTCAGCGCGGGCATTGCGCCCCAGCCCTCCAGTCACCAGATGGCCGACAGCTACCTCAGTCTCTATAACCGCCTGTTGTTCGGCTGATATCAGGGCCAGGGTCGCTTTGTCCGAGACGCCACCAGTCCAAGACGCTGAGACAGAGCCCGGCGCGGCGCCGAAGGCCCTGACGATGGAAGATGTTCACCAGCTTCTGGCCACGGCTCGCCAGCACCGCGACGATGGGCGGCTGGATGAGGCGCTGATCTGCGTCGAACAGGCCCTGATCGTGAAACCGGATTACTTTCCGGCTCTGGCGGAAATGGGGCAGATCAAGCGCCGTCAGGACGACCGGACAGGATCGAACAGCTGGTTCGAACAGGCGCTGGCGGTCTCGCCTCACGATGTGAATGTGCGGGTGGAGATCGCCCATAATCTGCGGGTTCTGGAGCGCTTCGAGGACGCAATCTCCATTCTGCTCGCCGGGCTGGCTTTGGAGCCCCAGCACTTCTGGGCCCTGATGGAGCTGGGCCAGTCGCAACTGAAGACGGGCCGGCGGGAAGAGGCGGTTGCGGCGTTTCAGGCTGCCGCCCTCGCCGATCCGGACCATCCCGCGCCGCGCGTCGCTCTGTCTGGACTGGAACCGTCCGTGGCGGCGGATGCGCAGGCGCCTCTGGCCGAGACGCGCTCCGCCGAGGTGGAGCTGGCCCTCGATCTGGCCGGTCAGGCGCGCGCGCGGCGTGCGCTGGGCGAGGCGGCGGAGCACTATCGTCGCGCGGTCGCGCTCAACCCGGCGCTATGGCGCGGCTGGATCGAACTGGGCCAGACCCTTCGCGACGACGCCTGTTATGATGAGGCGATCGCCGCCCTTGAGGTCGCACGGGATCTCAACCCGGCCAATTGCCAGGCCATCGCCGAAATGGCGCAGGTCCGGCGCCGTCAGGGCGACCGCACCGCCTCGGCCGCTCTGTTCGAACTTGCGATCTCGGTGGATCCTCAGCCCCTCTATGTCTATGTGGAGCTGACCAGCGATCTGCGAATCCTGAACCGGCCGGACGAGGCGGACCGCGTGGTCAAGGCGGCTCTGGCGCGCGATCCACGCTATTTCTGGGCCTTGATGGAGCAGGGGCAGGTGCGGCGTCGCCTGGGCGACAGCGCCGGCGCCATCGACGCCTTTCGCGCCGCCGCAGAGGTGGAGCCGACCCATTCCGCGCCCCGCGTTGAACTCGCCCGAGAGCTGCGCGTGGCCGGACGGTTCGAAGAGGCGCTGGAGGAGCTGCGCGACCTCAACCGTCGCAATCCGCGCGATGTGACCGCCGCCATAGTGCTCAGCCAGCTGCTGCTGGACATGCATTTGCTCGAAGAGGCGGGTCAGGTGCTGCGGACAGCCCAGGCGGGCGCCCCCGATGATGCGCAGTTGACGGCGCGGCTGGGGCATCTGGCGCGGCGTCAAGGCGACCGGGCGGACGCCATGGCCCTGTTCACCCGCGCCGCCGATCTGGCGCCGGACAATCCGGACTATCGGCTCGACTGTGTGGTTGAGCTGCGCGACGATGGGGAGTTCGACGCCGCCCTTCGGCTTGTCCAGACGGTGCTGGAGCGCCATCCCGGTCACTGGAACGCCTGGATGCAGCTGGGCTATTGCCAGCGCGCGCTCGGGGATTTCGAGGCGGCGCTGTCGGCCTTCGAGCGGGCGGGCGAGGTGGCGCCGTCCAACGCCTTCGCCTTTGTCGAGGCGGCGCGGGAGCACTGGTCGTTGGGACGGCCCGCCCAGGCGGCGACCATGCTTCAGTCGGCGCGCGAGCTTGATCCCCACAATGTGATCCCGCTGATCGTCGAAGCCGAATATGCGCTGGCGGCGGAGGACCCGGAAGCGGCTCTGGACAACGCCCTCAAGGCGATGGAGCGCGACCCCAGCAATATCTGGCCCTATA
>CAIOJR010000233.1 GCA_903858685.1 uncultured Caulobacterales bacterium
CCAAGTCACAACGGCTTGCGGACTATCTTGCGGGCGTCTTCGGATAGACCCGGAAGGTCTTTGCGCAAATCGCGCATGTTCGGACCTCAACCCATACGTGATGCGCAGGGTAAGATCATGGTGCCTGCAGCGCCGCTTAAAATGTCGCATGCGTCGTCGAGACGTCCAATCGCGGCGTCTTTGCCTGTTTCACGCACAAAGCGTTTTGCCGCCTCGAGCTTTGGCCGCATGGATCCCGCCGGAAATTGGTCTGGGATGAGGGCGTCAGAAGCAATTGTCGCCATTCTCTGCTGATCCGGTTTTCCGAAATTTTGGAACACTGCTTCGACATCGGTCAGCAGAAGGAGGCAATCGGCTTTGATCTGCTGGGCCAAAAGGCTGCTTACGAGGTCCTTGTCGACCACAGCTTCCATTCCGATCAGATCGCCTGACTTCTCCTTGGCGACCGGCGCGCCCCCGCCACCCGCGCAAATCACCGTCACACCGCGCTCGATCAGCAATGAAATGATCTCAATCTGGACAATCTCTATCGGCTCTGGGGACGCCACGACCCGGCGCCAATGATCGCCGTCGGGTGCAACTTGCCATCCTCTATCTGCTGCATATTTTTTCGCCGTGTTCTCATCATAGATCTGGCCCACGGGTTTCGTCGGGCGAAGAAAGGCCGCGTCGTCGGCGTTGACCAGGGTCTGGGTCAGAAGCGTGGCGATCAGCGCGTGAGGGCCGAGCGTATTTCTGAGCGCTTGTTCGATAATATATCCGATCAAGCCTTCACTTTCCGCGACCAGTATATCCAGCGGGAAATCCCCGTCCTTGGGTCCAGCCAACGCCTGTAGTCCTAACAGACCAACTTGCGGTCCGTTCCCGAAGGTGATGATGAGCTGATGGCCCAGCTTGACGAGCTTGGACAAGGCTTGAGCCGCGATCAGTGCATGGTGGCGCTGATTGGCGACGGTCATGGGCGTCCCACGAGGGGCGAGGGCGTTACCGCCGAGGGCGACCAAGATCCGCATCCGCGATCAGCACTCCGTCTTTGCGCCTGAGGATGCATTCATCGGCGCTTTCACGCCGACCGTCGCTCTGCCGGCTGCGTTCATGACCATCAAAGACGGCAAGAGAGCGTGATCCGAACCGAGTGTTGTTGCCGACGGAAGGAGATCGAGCATGGGACGATGTCCTCTGGCTGTAGCGGCGTCTTCGGCCCGGCGTGTTTTACGAAGCCTTGACGGTACAGCGGAGATCACCGGTCGGCAGGGTCGGATTCTACCCAGCCGGCGGACGGGTGGGACAAGAGCGCAGGGTCACAGCGCGGTTGGTTTCAACCAGTTTAGAGCGAACGCTTCTGCAAGGTCGTGTCGGACATCGTCGGTAGCCGTGTCCCGATGCGCCTCGACCAGCCGACGCATGCGCCTGCGCAAATCGTACACCTGGTCGAGCAGCAACAGCACAACGGGAAGGGCAGCCTCATCGATTTCGAGTTCGTCCCGCAGCTCCTGGATCAGCCGGACACGCGCGACGTCGACGTCGTGAAACAGGTATTCCACCCCGTCCATCTCGGGTTTGACCCAGGTCTCGACGATCCAGCGTTCAAGGTCGTTTCGCTCCAACCCAGAGCTGTTTGAGATGAGGGCGCTCAGTGTGATCATTGTTCTGTCTCCATGGCGGCTCTTGGGTTGAAGGGTGAGGTTGACGTCCAATC
>CAIOJR010000234.1 GCA_903858685.1 uncultured Caulobacterales bacterium
AGCTTGATGGCGACCGGTGCAATCAGACCCGCCTCCCACGCGCCATCGCCGACGCCGCTGCGCGCCGTTGGCGCCTTGACATAGGGGATCAGGGCGACCTCGACCGCGCCTTGCGAGTAGACCTTGTCCTTCAGGCGAAAGAACAGGTCGCTGTCGCCGCTCAGGGTCCTGGTCTGACCGTTGGACCGGGTCCGCACCGACATGAGGGGCGACCAGGTCGCCTCGACATCCAGCGTGGGGCCAAGTCCGTATTTCAGGGTCGGGTTGATCACCAGCCAGGTGTCGGTCGTCACACCGTCCAGACGCTGAAAGGTCCCATTGACGATATCGGCCTCGACCTGAAAATGGCCGGCGTCTGCGGTGCAGGCGGCGGACGCCTTGCCGGGACGGTCCGTGCAGATGGGCGAGGCGGCGGGCGCCTCCTCGGCCTGTACTGCGGGTCCAAAGCTGAGAACCGTCAGGGCAAGGCAGCCGGCAAGGGCCGAAAGGATGCGCATCGGATATCGGGCTCCGCAGGTTTGGGCTCGTCCAGTCAGCCCGCGCGCAGTTAGCCTCAGCCGAGCCGATAAGCAAAGGGGCGCCCGACAATCGCCGGCCGCCCCTTCAAACTCCGTCCCCCGCCAGTGCGAAAACGCGCGGCGGGCGGCGCTCAGGATCAGTCTGGGCGACGGCCGCCGCCGGTCTGGGCGCGACGCGGACGCGCCTGACCCACGGCCTCGCGACCGCCATCCCGCGCCGGGCCGCCATGACCGCCGGGCGCACGATGGGCGTGCGGACGCACGGGCTTGGCCTCGGTCGTCGGGGCCGGACGCTCGCCCGACATCGGGTCCCAGCGCGCTTCGGCGCCTTCGGGCTTGCGATGGGCGGGGCGGCGTTGCTGTTGCGGACGCTGGGCGTTGCGGCCCTGATGTTCCCGTCCCCCGCCATTGCGGTCCTTGGCGCGGGCGTCGCCCTCTGCGGCGGGTGCGCGCGGCGCATTGACCGGAACAGGGATGGAGCCGTCGCGACGACGATCTTCGGCAGGAAGGGTCTGACGCGTGGTCTTCTGGATGGCGCGCAGCAGTTGACGCTCGTCGTCGCCGCACAGGCTGATCGCCGATCCGCCAGCGCCCGCACGGGCTGTCCGGCCGATCCGGTGAACATAGGCCTCAGGCGTCATGGGCAGCTCGAAATTGACCACATGGCTCACCGCATCAACATCGATGCCGCGAGAGGCGATATCGGTGGCGACCAGAGCGCGGACCTTGCCCTGCTTGAACTCGGCAAGTGCGCGTTCGCGCTGGCCCTGACGCTTGTCGCCATGGATGGCGGCGGCCTGAATGCCCGCCTTTTCCAGATATTCCGCGACGCGGTCAGCGCCGTGCTTGGTGCGGGTGAAGACGATCACGCGGTTGAAGGCCTCGTCGGCGAACAGTTCGGCCAGAAGCGAACGCTTCTTGGCGGGCTCGATGAAGATGACCTTCTGAATGACGCGCTCGACCGTCGTGGCGGTCGGCGTCACCGACACATGGAACGGATCGACCAGCAGCTCCGCCGCCAGCTTGCCGATTTCCGAGGGCATGGTGGCGGAGAAGAACAGGTTGTGACGCTTCTTGGGCATGAAGCCGACAATCTGACGGATGGGGCGGAAGAAGCCCAGGTCCAGCATCTGGTCAGCCTCGTCGAGCACGAAGATTTCGGTCTCGGACAGATTGATGGTCTTCTGGCCCATATGGTCGATCAGGCGACCGGGCGTGGCCACCAGCACGTCCACGCCCGGCGCCATGGCGCGGACCTGGGTGCTCATCTTGGCGCCGCCGAAGACGACCGCAACGGTCATGTTCAACAGCTTGCCATAGGCGCGGAAATTGTCCGCAATCTGGGTCGCCAGCTCACGCGTGGGCGACAGGACCAGACAGCGGCAGCCGCGACGCGGCGCATATTTCCGGTCTTCGGCCAGTCGGTGAAGGATGGGCAGGGCAAATGCGGCGGTCTTGCCGGTGCCGGTCTGGGCGACGCCCAGAATATCGCGTCCCGTCATGGCGGCGGGAATCGCCTGGGCCTGGATAGGGGTCGGGGCAGTATAGCCCTTCGCGGTCAGGGCGCGCAGAAGGGGTTCGGCGAGGCCGAGGTCTTTAAAGGTCGTCAAAGTGTTGCGTCTTTCGCAAAATGCGCAGGCTCCGGTCAGCCAGAGGCCGTGACCGGATTGCGCGGGGGGAAGGAAACCCGCCCCGCGTGTATGGGCGAACCATATGTTGGAAGTCTAATCCGTCGCTCGACAGCCGAACCGGGAAACCCGATTCCACACGCCGCTGGAGCGCCGTTCATCGAACGCGGAATGCGCTCGGTGGGCGGCTAATGGGCCGGTCCGTCGGCAAAGTCAAGGAAATACCGCGCCTTGACCATTTCGAGGCAGATTCGCCCCGGTTCCCTTGGCCAAGCGGGTAAGCTATCACCCTGCCTGGCTTGAGGTCGCGCATGACGGATTTCGAAACAGACACCCTGATCATCGGCGCGGGCGTGGTGGGTCTGGCCTGCGCCGTGGCCCTGGCGCGCTCCGGGCGCGAGGTGTTCGTGCTGGAGCGTGAGGCCGGTTTTGGCAGAGGCGTCTCTTCCCGCAACAGCGAGGTGATCCATGCCGGGCTCTATTATCGCCAGGACAGCCTCAAACACCGCCTTTGTCTGGACGGGCGTCGCCGCCTCTACGCCTATTGCCAGACGCGCGGCGTCGACCACGCCCGACTGGGCAAGCTGGTGGTCGCCACATCTGAAGAAGACCTGAATGAAATCAATGCCCTGATGGAGGCGGCCCAGGCGAAGGGTGTCGAAGGCCTGTCCCTGCTGGACCCGGCTCAGGCGCGCAGGCTGGAGCCGCAACTGGCCTGCCACGGCGCGCTGCTGTCGACGGAAACGGGCATTGTCGACGCCCAGGGCCTGATGCGCGCCCTGGTGGGGGAGCTAGAGGACCATGGCGGCCAGATGGTGCGCCTGACGCCCGTGACGCGCCTGTTCCAGCGCTCATCCGGCGGGTTCGAGGTCGCCACCGGCGGCGCGGCGCCGACGAAGATCGGCTGCCGCCAGCTGGTCAATGCCGCAGGCCTGCACGCCCATGGTCTGGCGCGCGATCTCGTGGGCGACGCGGCGCCCAGGCTGCACCTGGCCAAGGGCAGCTATTTCACCTGCGCCGGTCGCTCGCCCTTCAGCCGCCTGATCTATCCGGTTCCGGTTCCGGGCGGACTGGGGGTGCATCTCACCCTGGATCTGGGCGGTCAGATGCGGTTTGGCCCGGATGTGGAATGGCTGGCCGATCCCGACCCGGACTCCGTGGACTACCGCGTCGATCCCACGCGCGCCGAGGGCTTCTATGCTGCGATCCGACGCTATTGGCCAGACCTGCCCGACCTCGCCCTGACGCCCGCCTATAGCGGGTGCCGCCCCAAGCTGTCCGGGCCGGGAACGCCGGCCGCCGATTTTCGCATCGACGGGCCGGACGACCATGGGATTGCCGGTCTTGTGCAGCTCTTCGGCATGGAATCGCCGGGTCTGACCGCCTCGCTGGCGGTTGGCGACCATGTGTCGGGGCTTCTTGGCTAGTTGGACTTGATCACGCCGCAGGCCACCCGCGCGCCAGAGCCGCCGATGGGCTGGCTGAGCTGATCGTCGCGGCTGGCGTGAACGACGACCGCGCCTTCGCGGATCAATAGACGCGCCCCCGAAGCCTTGGTCGGGTCAAGCGTCACGCGATCGGTGAACACCTCCACGGTCGCCGTCCCGTCCACGCCCGCATAGAGGTTGGGCAGATCGCCCGGCTCCGAGCCTGCGGGGCTCAACAGGCCGTGCGACCCGCCCGTATGGTGGCCCATATGGGCGCCCGCCGCCTTGAAACCATCGGCGCCGCAGACCCCGAACTCATGCAGGTGCGCGCCGTGCCAACCGGGCGTCAGGCCGCTGACGGCTATCGTGACCAGCACGCCGTCCGGCCCTTCAGCCAGGGTGGCGGTCCCGACCTCGGCGCCGGCGGCGTTGACGATCCGGGCGGTGGCGCCGCTATTGGCGGCCAGCGCGGCGCCCGTCGCCGAAACGGCGATGAGTCCAGCCAGAGCCATAGGCGTGGCGATGCGGCGAAACGGGGTCATGAGCGCATACTCCTGAAGTCAGATGCGCGGCGCAACGCGCCGCCATCCTCCACAGGGTGCTACCCTTCGCCGCATCTGTCATGTCACTTAAGCGTTCCGACGAGGAATCGGGCTCGCCCTGACATCATTCGGGCGCCACTTCACACAGCGCCGCCTTGAACCACTTGGCCAGGTCGTGTTCCGGCTCCTTGGTCAGGTCCTTGCCGATGGTCTCGAGAATCTCGATCTTGCCCGCAAGTTGACGCTTCAGTTCGCCGATCAGTCGCGTCGGCGCGGCCAGAACAACTTCGGAAAACCCGCCGTGATTGGCCACGACCAGGGTCTGGGCCGCGACCTTGGCCATGAAACTCTCCTTCACCGCGCGGGTTGCATCCTCACCCGGATGAGCGGCGCGCGCCTCTTCAATCTGATGGTGCTGGTCGATCTGCGTCAGCCTTACGAAGCTGGTGGTCGCGGCGTGATATTCCACGAAATGGGCGCGCCCCCCGTCGGTCAGAACGAACAAAAGCTTTCTGGCTCGGATCATGGTCATCTCCTTCACGAGGGTTTAGGACTGCGCCAGAAGCAGGTCCCGCGCCTTAACGCTGCGCAAGGCCTGAGGTCATCCGTTCAGAAAGCGCGCCGCCCCATGCTCCAGCTCGTTCCACAGATGAAGCGCATCGGTATTCTGGGCGGAACCAGCGATGTGGCGACGGCGGACTATTACCGCCAGCTCAATGCGGAGGTGAATGCGCGGCTGGGCGGCAAGAACACGGCCGAGCTGCTGATTTCATCCATGAATTTCGCCCTCTGCGCCGCCTGCGTGCAAGGCGGACACTGGGAGGAGCTGGGCGCCTATCTGGCGGACCGGGCCAAGGCGCTGGAAGCGGCGGGATGCGATGCGATCATCTGCGTTTCCAACACCTTGCACCGCACAGCCCCGGTTTTCATGGCGGACCGAACCATCCCGCTCCTGCATATAGCCGACCCGACAGGCGCAGCGATGCAGGCCGCCGGGGTCACGCGGGTGGCGCTGCTCGGCACCCTGCCCGTCATGTCCGGCGACCATATCAAGGCCCGCTACCGTCGGGAGTTTGGCGTGGAGACCCTCGTTCCCACGCCTGAAGAGCAGATCGAGGTCGACCGGATCATCTTTGACGAACTGTGCAACCACACCTTCACCGAGGCGGCGCGCCAGACCTATCTGTCCATCATCGACCGACTGGCGGCGCAGGGCGCTCAAGGGGTGGTGCTGGGCTGCACCGAAATCCCCCTGCTGATCAGCCAGAAGGACCGACCCGACCTTCCGATGTTCGACACCACCGCCCTTCATGTTCAGACGGTGGTGGATTTCGCTGTCGGGCGGGCCTGACGGCTACTGGCCGGGACGATAGACACGCTCCACATGACCCTTCAGATCGTCGGGATAGAAATAGACCTTGCGCAGCTCGCCCGCGGCGTAACGATCGGCCTGATCGTCAAAGTGCCTTGAGCCCGGATGACCGCTCTCGCCGCCCGCTGTCACAGCCACGGCGCTGACCCGGTCGCCAAATTCAACCGACGCCAGGAAGCTGTTGCCGGACGTGCCATAGTACCGCTTCGTGCCGGGATAGCGCTTGGCGCCGAAGGAGGCGAGAGAGCCCCATTGCGCCGAGGTGAACGGCACAGGGATAGAGGGCGCGGCGTCGTTGAAGGGCTGTTGCAGCTCGCCATTGATCCGCTGGAACCGGTTGATCTGGCCCCAGGGCGTCTTCCAGTCGCCGAAGTCCTGGGTGAGCCGGTCCACCGCCCGGGCAAGCGCCTCAAGCTTTTCCGTCGGCGTCGTGTCCTTGGCGATAGCGACTTCAGCCGTATCCTCATCGGCCTTGGCTTTCGCCGCCACCTTCGCCCACAGATCATCACCCCAGAAGACGGCCAAAGACGTGGCCGTGGACTGGGCCGACCAGCGGTCGTCCCAACTGCGCAACAGGGCGATGGGCTCAGCCAGCTTGATCTTCAACGCCCCGCCGTCGGGCAGCGCCTCATAGGCAGCGACCAGTGTGGGGATCAGGCTGGCGAAGGCGGGCAGATAGGGATCAAACGCGGCCTTGATCAGCGAAGCCTGGGTGAAGTCATTCCGCCCGTTCAGAACCAGCGGATAGTGCTCGCCGCGCGGGTTCTCGCCCGCTGTATCCATATAGCGGGGATAGTCGGCGCGTTTGGGACTGAACTCGGCCGCGGCGGAATAGGGCCAGTTATTGGTGTTGGCGATCCAGCCGCTGCCCGGATTGTAGAGATGCGGCGCCTCGTCCTGCTCGTGCAGGCCCTTCCAGTCCGTCGCAGGATCAGACCCGTCGACGGGCCGGGCATAGTCAAACCGGTCGTCGCGGCGCGGGATGAATTGCGGGTGCAGATAGGCGATCTCGCCCTTTCTGTCGGCGAAGATGGTGTTGTTGGAGGAATTGGCCTTCAACTCGGCCACCTTACGGAACTGGGCATAGTCATGAGCCTTGGTGCGCAGAAAGCTCTGGCTCAGCGCCTCCACCGGCTTGTACATCATGGCGAAGCTGACCCACTTGTCACCCTTCTGCCGGATGATCGGGCCGTGATGGGTGCGCCAGGTAGTGAAGCTGCGGCTGGCGAGTGAACCGTCGGCGGTCTTGTATCGGATCACCACCGTCGAGGTCTGAACGGGGCGAAGCTCTGGGCCGTAGCGATAGAACAACTTGCCGTCCTTCTTGACGACCGTCTCCACAAATTCGTCAACCGAATCAACGCCGCTGGAGGTGTGCATCCATCCCGCATCGGCGTTGAAGCCCTGATAAATGAAGAACTGGCCCCAGGTCGCCGCGCCATAGACGTTCAGTCCGGCATCGCTGGTCACCTGTTCCTCCGCCCGGAAGAAGAAGGTGGTGTGCGGATTGATCCACAACAGGGCGTGGTGGTTCAGCGTATTCTGCGGCGCAATGGCGAAACCGTTGGAGCCGCGCGGCTCCTCGACCAGAGGCGTCACAAAAGCGATTCGGGTCTCGGTCGGACGCCCATAGACGTCCTGAAGATCGTTGAGCGAGATGCGTTCAATATCGCCGCCAATGCTGCCTTCGCTGAAGCTCAGCGCCATCCAGGGCTCGAAGCGACGAATAGCCCTGGGGTGCACATCCCTGTGCGTTGCGAGATAGAAGTTCAGGCCGTCGGCCCAGGCGTTCATCAGCTTTTTCAGGAAGGGCGGGCTTTTCTCATAGCGAGCCTTGAGGTCCACCGGGTTGATATAGAGCCGGGCGCGCAGATCGCTCCAGATGGCGCCCTCGCCTTCCGCCTCCGCGCGCATGCCCAGATTGGTCAGATAGTTGGACTCCACACGATTGAAGTCGTCCTCCGCCTGGGCGTAGATCATGCCAAAGACCGCGTCAGCATCGGACTTGCCGTGAATGTGAGCGATGCCCCAGTCGTCGCGCGTAATGGAGACGCGCGCCGCTTCGGCCTTCAGGCGCGACAGACCGGCGGGCGCGGCCTGTGCGCCCAGCGGGATTAACACCGTCAGCGCCAAGGCCGCCAACCGATTCTTCAACGCCATTCCCAGACTCCACACCCTACCTGAACGCCAGGCTGCCCAGCCTGCATCAGCACAAGCGGGCAATGCAACACTCATCGTGACAGGCCGGACCGGCGGCGACGGCGCAGGGACAGACCCAAAAACCAGACGCTCAGCGCGACGACGACCAGGCTGGCAAAATGCTCCGGTGGATGAGAACCCGAGCGCGCGCCCTTGCCCAGCCAGACGTCAAAAGCCATCAGACCGCGTTCCAGCAGCACAAGCGACAGCATCAGCGGCGTCAGGGCGCGATATCGCAGGCTGATGAGCATCTCGGCCAGACCATGAGCGATCTGGATGGCCCCCAGCGAGGCGAACATGGCCACCACCATGTCGCGACGCGTCGACAGGTCGATAGGAGCGACAAGACCCGCGCCGCCGTCCGGCAGAAAAAAGTGGATGCCGCCGAGAACGAGCGTGAAGGCGCCTGCGGCCAGAAGAAACCACGCCGACATGTGGGATCCGGCGTAATAGTCATTATTGCTGCGGGGCAGAAAGGACATGAAGACGCCTCGGCGCTGGAGAAAACCCGGTTGAAGTCCCGCCACGCCCAAAAGCCGCGCCGAAGCGAGATCGACGACCTTGGACCTGTTCTCCAGCGGCGTCAGAGAAATATTTTCTTTGCGGCAGAGCCGCGCTGCGGGCACTAGCGGCACATAAAGTGTCAATATATGCTGGCCTCAAGACGATGGGCCAAGGCGGACACCCAAAGACGCCACGCCCGTGGGAGATGGTCATGAAGATATGGATCTGGCTTGGCGCTGTCGTCGCCGCCCTCGCCGCCTTGCTCGGCTTGGCGGCCCTGAACCGTGAAACCCTGCTGATCTGGGTCGCGCATTCCCAGATGCCGCCGGTCGGGCCCAATCATCCGGTGACCTGGGCCCAGGGGCCTGACATAGCGACGAGCTTGAAGCGCCCGCCCAATATCGTCCTGATCCTGGCCGACGACATGGGTTTCAACGACATTACATTCAATGGCGGCGGGATTGCGGGCGGGCTTGTGCCCACGCCCAATATCGACTCCATCGGCCATGAAGGCGTCAGCTTCGCCAATGGCTATGATGGAAACGCCACCTGTGCGCCGTCCCGCGCCACGATCATGACGGGACGCTACGCCACCCGTTTCGGCTTTGAGTTCACCCCCGCCCCGGTGGCGTTCCAGAGGATGGTGGGCACGGATCACGAGGAGAGCGACTTCGTCCTGCCGCACTTCTTCGCAGACCGGGTGAAGGACATGCCGCCCGGCACGACAAAGGGCGCCGGCGCCATGAATAATCTGGCCGTGCCGACCAGCGAAATCATGATCGCCAAACTTCTGAAACAAAAAGGCTATCACACAATCCATCTGGGCAAGTGGCACCTTGGCTCCTCTGCGGGCGCACGGCCGGAAGAGCGCGGCTTTGACGAAAGCCTGGGCTTCATGGCGGGCGGGGCCATGTACCTGCCGGAACATGATCCTCAGGCGGTCAATTCCAAGCAGCCCTTCGACGCCATCGACCGCTTCCTGTGGCCCAACCTGCCCTATGCCGTGCAGTTCAACGGCTCGCCCATGTTCCAGCCCAAGGGCTACATGACCGACTATCTGACGGACGAAGCGGTCAAGGCCATCGGCGCCAATCGCAATCGGCCCTTCTTCATGTATTACGCGCCCAACGCCATCCACACGCCGCTTCAGGCGACCAAGGCCGATTACGACGCCCTGCCCCAGATCGCCGACCACCGGCTGAGGGTCTATGGCGCCATGATGCGCAGTCTGGACCACAATGTCGGGCGACTTTTGCAGGCCCTGAAAGACCAGGGGCTGGACAAGAACACCCTGGTGATTTTCACCAGCGACAATGGCGGGGCTGGCTATATCGGCCTGCCGGAAGTCAACAAGCCCTATCGCGGCTGGAAGGCGACCTTCTTCGAGGGCGGCATCCACTCCCCCTTCTTCATGCGCTGGCCAGGCGTGATCCCGAGCGAGGCGCGCTATCCCTATCCGGTGGGCCATGTCGATATCTTCGCCACAGCGGCGGCGGCGGCTGGCGCAGCGATCCCCAGCGATCGCACAATGGATGGAGTGAACCTGCTGCCCTATATTTCCTGCCAGGCCAAGGGGCGGCCGCACCAGCGCCTGTTCTGGCGATCGGGCCAGTACAAGGTGGTGCTGGACGGGGACTGGAAATTACAAAGCAGCGAAGCGCAGAAAAAGGTCTGGCTCTATAATCTCAGCGCCGACCCGACCGAGCAGCATGAGCTATCCGCCAGCCAGCCAGACCGGGTGAAGGCCATGCTCGCCATGCTCGCCGATCAGGACGCCGATAGCGTCAAGCCGCTCTGGCCCTCCCTGCTGCAAGGCCCGATTTTCATCGACCACCCGTCAAACCAGCCGCAGAAAAGGGGTCAGGACTACATCCTCTGGGACAACTGAGCCTAGTCCTTGTCCGTCCCGTACACGACCCTCGCCGGCGGATGGGTCAGCCAGATGGCGCGCGCATTGGCCAGGCGCGCGGGATCAAAGGCGGGCCCATCCTTGGACATGGGCAGGGGAATGGCGTGACCGTCCGGCGTCACCGCCGTTCCCGATCCCGCCCCGACAAAGATCGCCTTGGAAAAGTGCGGCACGACAAAGCTCATCAGGCCCGCAGCCCTATGGGCGCTGCGGTTGACCTGATCCAGCCCGGCGGACAGCTCCGCGGCCGCATATTGAGGGCGCGGCGGCAGGGTGGAGATCACATTGATGTCCTCCATCACCTTCAGCCCCTCGGGCCCCTGCATCAGCATCCGGGTGCGCGCCTTGATGTCCTCTCGCGTGGGAAGCTGCTCTATCCAGCCCTCGGCATTGACCGTGACCGGCGTCTGATCCGAGCCTCGCAGATAGAACAGCTTGATCGGCGGAGGCTGATCGCTGCCCTGCAGGCGAAAGCGGTAGATCAGCTGAAAGCCGGACCGATCCGATTCAGGCAGGTTGAAATAGGCGCCCAGCATGGGAAACAGCCGCGCCGCGTCCACCGTCACCGACTTGACGCCGCCGCCCGCAAAGGCCAGCGCCGTCGATCCGGCCACAAGGCAGGCGACAAACCCGCCGCCTGCCGCAGCGGCGGCCTTCATGATCCTGTTCAATTCAGCCCCTCCACATTCAAAGAGACCCTTGCGGGAAATTACGGCCTTTATAGGCGCGAATTTCGGGCGACTTTGCGCAGATGACACACGACATGGCGCGATCGGTCGAACGTCCGACCTGACGGCTGGGCCCGGCTGATATAGGGTCAGGTCATGTGCAGCTCGCATGAGGCGTTTTTGCGGTCATGACCCAGGTCAAGGCGGATTTCATCGTCATCGGCGCGGGCGTCGCCGGGATCACCCTGGCGGCTGAACTTTCAAGCTACGGGCATGTCGTGGTCCTGGAACGTGAGGACCAGCCCGCCTATCACGCGACCGGCAGGTCCGCTGCCATCCTGATCGAGTCCTATGGTTCGGGTCCAGCCCAGATCCTGACCGCCGCAAGTCGTGGCGTATTCGCGGCGCTGGATCTGTTAAAGCCGCGCGGGGTTTTGCATCTGGCGCTCAAGGACAGCAACGGACGGGATGCGCCGGACGTGGCGGGTCACCTGTTGACGCCGCTCACCGCCTCGCAGGCGCACGCTTCGGCGCCGCTCGTTCCGCTGGACAGCATCAAGGCCGGCTGGCTGGAGCGATCCGCCGCCGATATTGACGTCCATGGGCTGCTGACCCGCTATCTTGACCGCCTGCGTCGCGGCGGCGGGCGGCTGATCACAGGCGCGGCTGTGACGGACGCGCGACGCACAGGCGGGCTGTGGCGACTGACTGCGGGAGGCGAGGCCTATATTGCGCCGGTAGTGGTGAATGCTGCGGGCGCATGGGCGCGGCAGATCGGCCGGTTGCACGAGGCGCGCGACATAGCGGTGCGCCCCTTGCGTCGCACGGCCGCCCTGATCGACACCCCCAATGGCCTGGAGTCCAGCCTTTGGCCCCTGGTCGTCACCCTCGACGAGGACCTCTATTTCAAACCCGAATCCGGCGGCCTGATGGTCTGTCCGGCGGACGAGACCCCCAGCCCGCCTTGCGACGCCAGCGCAGACGAGCTTGACCTGGCCATCGCCATGGAACGGTTCGAGCGACTGACCCGCACCCGCACGCCCCGCCTTCGCAGCCGCTGGGCCGGACTTAGGACCTTCGCCTTTGACCGGGCGCCCGTGATCGGGTTCGACCGGCAGGCGACGGGCTTCTTCTGGCTGGCCGGTCAGGGCGGATTTGGCGTCCAGACCGCACCCGCCGCCGCATTGCTGGCGACGGCCATGATCACAGCCAGCGACGGCGGTGTCGCGCAAGCCCTGTCCATCGGACTTGGCGCCGAGACCGTATCTGCGACGCGGGCGGATCTGGAGCGCGAAATTGAGGCGACGCCGCTGGCGGCGGCGGTGGAGGGATGACCTGCCCCGTCAGGCCCGCCTGGCCGATGCTTCAGCCTCTTCACGACGCATCAGCGCAGCATTGACCGCAGCGAAGAGCACCGCCGCTTCAATCGGCTTGGCCACATGGTCGTCAAAACCGGCGGACAGATACTCGCCCACCTGATGGGCCATGGCGTTGGCGGTCAGTGCAATGACCGGCGTGCGATAGCGCCCGACCGCCTGTTCGAACTGGCGGATGCGCCGCGTGGCCTCCACGCCGTCCATCTCCGGCATCTGGATGTCCATCAGGACCAGATCATATTCGCCGGTTTCGTAGGCGTGAACCGCAGCGCGACCGTCGGCCACCACGGTGGTGTCGCAGCCTCCCTGCATCATCAGGGTTTTGACCACGAGTTGGTTGGTCAGATTGTCCTCCGCCGCCAGCACGCGGATGCGACGCTGATCCGGACCCGCTTGCAACGGGCTGGCGGAAGCGACCGCCGCCTCGCCCGCCTCGGCGCTGGCCACGCGGCTGAGCGGAAGGGTGACCGTAAAGGCCGACCCCTGTCCGGTCTCCGACCAGACCGTGATGTCGCCGCCCATGGCGGCGCTGAGCTGCTTGCAGATGGACAGGCCCAGACCTGTGCCGCCAAAGCGCCGCGTCGTGGAAATGTCGGCCTGCTCGAATTTGGAGAATATGCGGGCTGCGGCCTCTGCGCTCATGCCAATGCCGGTGTCCTGCACGACAAAGCGAACCACCTCCGCGGGTCGACTGATCTGGACCGTCACACCGCCATTCTGAGTGAACTTGATGGCGTTTGAGATCAGATTGTCGAGAATCTGACGTACCCGCGTAGGGTCTCCGCGATAGCAACCTGCGGCGCCCGGCGCGATGTCAATCGTGAGATAAAGTCCCTTCTGTTCGATCAAGGGCTCGAAAGCGGCGCGCACGCCGCGGGCAAGCTCGGCCAGATCAAAGTCGACCTGTTCCAGGTCCATGCGCCCCGCCTCGATCTTCGACAGGTCCAGAAGGTCATTCAGGATGGTCAGAAGCGCCGCGCCTGACTGGCTGATCACTTCCAGCCGGGCGCGCTGTCGTTGCGGCAGTTCGTCGGCGGCGATGGCCTGAGCCATGCCCAGCACGCCATTCAGAGGCGTGCGAATCTCATGGCTGATATTGGCCAGAAAATCGCTCTTGGCCCGGTTGGCCGCATCGGCCCGCAGCTTGGCTTCGCGGAACTGACGCGACAGGGACCTCTGGCGGATGAGCAGGAACACCCCGCCCGCCAGTATCATCCCGCCCAACACGCCGACAGCCCATTGAAAGTAGATGATGCGCTCGTTGAGTTCTTCATTGCGCTGGAGCGCGCCAAGCTGTTCCTCAAGTTGGGATGTGATCTGGTGGACGCCGCTGTTGAAATGGGCCGCATTGGTCGTGGTGGAACTGGCCATATAGCCGCGCATGACACTGAGAGCCCGATCTGGACGGCCCTGAGCGGCAAGGAGTTCTGCTTCGATCTGTGGCTCGCGCTCGAAGGCGGTCGCGTCAAACTGTCCGGAGGCTTTCAGATGACGCAATTGCGCCAGGTCCGCCTGGGCCTCATCCACCCGATGCAGCCTGGCCAGGGCCACGGCGCGAGACGACAGGAGCCTGGGCGCCAGAAACGCCGCATCCGCCAGATTGGGCTGCAGCCCTTTGAAGCAGTCGATGGTCTGTTGCGGCTGGCCAAACGATTCAGCGACCGACGCGCACAACCCTTTGTCCCACACCGCCAGGTGCGGCAGGTCGGCGCGCTGGGCCAGTCTGTGATGGACCGCCGCCAGCCTCTGAGCCAGCGGCGCGTCGCCCATCTGCACCGCCAGACGGGTCATGTTGTAGACGGCGTCAAAATCGGGATGGGGATAGGCCGGGTTGCTGTAGTCGATCTCGGCCCGCGCCAAGGCGTCGGCCGAACCCTGCATGTCATAGAGAGACAACAGGGCCAGCCCCACCGCTTCCCAGATTTCAGAGCGGGCGGACATGGCGTCCGGATCCCGCTCCTTCACCAGCCCGCCAGCCTCCGACAGATGTTTCAGCGCCGACCCGGCGTCCTTGGAAGCGATCTCTGCGAAGGCCTGATTGGCCATGGCGTGCACCCGCACATACCAGTCGGGGTCGGAGCGGGCGTAGCGCTCAAACACCGGCACGACAGACCGATCGCCATTGTTCAATTTTTCGACCAGCGCATTGATGCGCGCGACTTCGATATAGCGCTGATTATGGTCAGCCAGGGCGTAGGCGCCGAGCTGATTGTTCCATTTCTCGAACCGGTCGAACTCCGACTGATTCAGAAAAATTCCGGCGGCATGGTTGAGCCGCGCCAGTCTCTCCCGGCCTGACAGGCGACGCGCATCATCAGCGAACTTTTCAAGGCTGGCGAAATTGGACTGTTGGGCGCGGCGCTCTATGGCGGCCGCAAGCTCGGATGGCGTGATCTGGGCGCGCCCCTGTGCGGAGACGAAAGCCATGGCTCCCATCCCGTACAAGATCGCCAATACGATCCCCGCTAGCCGCGCCAGACGCATGAACCCACTCCAGAAGAGAGCGAGTCTTATCAGCTACGGTTTGCCAACAGGTTTACGCAGCCGGCGCGCCGAAACCTGCATGTCCGAAAAGAGCCGTCTGGGTTTATCGGGGGCGGATGAGGCCTTCCTGCGCCACGCTGGCCAGCAATTGTCCGTCCTGACCATAGATGGCGCCGCGGTTGAAGCCGCGCGCGCCGGAGGCGGAGGGACTATCCTGCACATAGAGGTGCCAGTCGCTGATCCGGCTGGGTCGGTGGAACCATAGAATATGGTCGAGACTGGCCATCTGCACACCCACCTGCCAGCTGACCCCATGCGGACGGGCGCAGGTCGACAAAAGGGACATGTCGGTCGCATAGGCCAGAATACACTGGTTCATCGCCGCATCATCGCCCACATCCCCCGCCGCGCGGAACCACAGTTTCTGATGGGGTTCGGCCTTGACCGGCTTCATGGGATTGATCGGATCGATCCTGCGCATCTCAATGGCGAAATCGCGCGCCACGAGTTCCTTCATCGCTTCATTGCGGACGGACTGAGACGCTTTTTCCACCGCCAGCCGCAACAGATCAGCATCGCTGGGCAAGGTGTCCGGGCCCGGCGTCGGGGGCATGGGGAAGGCGTGCTCGAAGCCGGGCTCGTCGACCTGAAAGGAAGCGGCGAGATTTAGAATTTGCTCGCCATGCTGGATGGCGATCACGCGCCTTGTGGTGAAGGACTTTCCCTCGCGCGAGCGCTCCACCTCATAGAGAACCGGCGCCTTGGGGTCGCCCGGCCGGATGAAATAGGCCTGCAAGGAATGGCACCGCCGCCCATTGACGGTCTGATAGGCCGCCATCAGGGCCTGGGCTATCACCTGCCCGCCATAGATGCGCTTGGCGTGGCGCTCATCCAGCGGCGTCTGCCCCCGGAACAGGTTCACCTCGATCGGCTCAAGGGTCAGGGTGTCCACAAGGGTCTCGATAGCGGTCACGACGGGCCTCACAAATGATTCGCCCATGGCTTAAGGCTCTGTTGCGCAAGGCACAAGCCGCAAGCCCGCCGCGTCAGGCGGCCGGTATGGTCTTGCCCGGATTCATCAGGCCCAGCGGATCGAGCGCGGCCTTGATGGCGCGCATCACCTCCACGCCCTCGCCGTTCTCGCGTTTCATGGCTTCCAGCTTGTGCACGCCAATGCCGTGCTCGCCGGTACAGGTGCCGCCATGGGCCTGAGCAATGACGCTGACCGCCTGGGCCACGGCCTCTGCGCTCTCGCGCTCCTCGGGCGAATGGGGATCGAAGAGCAGCAACATGTGGAAATTACCGTCGCCGACATGGCCGACGATGGGCGCAGACAGACCGGCGCTTTCCACCAGGGCTGCACATTCAGCAATGGTCGAGGCCAGCTCCGAGATCGGCACACAGGCGTCCGTGACCAGGCTTTCCTTGCCCGGCGACAGGGCCAGGCCCGCATAATAGGCGTCATGGCGCGCCTTCCACAGGCGGGAGCGGTCTTCTTCCTTTTCAGCGAAGCGAAAGGCGCTGCCGCCATAGCCGTCGGTGATGTCGCGCATCTGGGCGATCTGTTCAGCCACGCTGGCAGGGCCGCCGTGAAACTCCAGAAACAGGGTGGGCCTTGGCTCCAGATCGGTCAGTTTGGAGAACTTGACCACGCCCGCGACCGTAAGCGCGTCTGCAAACTCGATCCGCGCAACGGGTATGCCCGCTTGCAGCGCCTCGATCACCGCGCTGATGGCGTCGCCAAGGGTGGGGAACTGGCAGATGGCGGCGGCGACCTTTTCAGGAATGCCGAACAGACGAAGCTGCACCTCGGTAATGACGCCGAGCGTGCCTTCGGCGCCGATATAGAGCCGTGTCAGGTCGTATCCCGCCGACGATTTGCGCGCCCGTCCGCCCGTGGTGATCACATTGCCCTGGGGCGTGACGACGGTGAGGCCAAGCGTCACCTCGCGCATGGTGCCATAGCGCACGGCATTGGTGCCGGACGCCCGCGTGGCCGCCATGCCGCCGATCGTGGCGTTTGCGCCCGGATCCAGCGGGAAGAACAGGCCCTGATCTCGCAGATAGGCGTTCAGGTCGAGGCGCGTGACGCCCGCCTGCACCCGACAGTCGAGATCGGCCGCATTGACCGACAAAATGAGGTTCATTCGGCTGAGGTCGATGCACACCCCGCCATAGGGCGCGCTGACATGGCCCTCCAGCGAGGTTCCGGCGCCGAATGGAATGATCGGCAGACCACGCGCCACCGCAGCCTTGACCACCAGCGCCACCTCGTCGGTGCTTTCAGGAAAAACCACCAGATCGGGCGCGGCAAGGTCGCGCAGCCCTTCTCCGCGCCCATGCTGCTCGCGCACCGACAGGTTCAGGGTCGCGCGGTCGCCAAAGCGATCGGCCAGCGCGGCGTGAACCGCCGCGGCCTTATGCTCGCGGTCTGCAAGGCTGGCGACCAGGTGGGGATAGAGCGGCTGGTTCATGGCGGACCTCAAACGGGTTGACCATGGCGCCGCCGCCCCTGAGCGACCCTGCTACACGTCAAGCCAACCGGCATTACCAGCCCAGGACTATAGTCCGGATTGACCCATCGCAAAGACGCAAGTCGGAAGGGCTGAACAAATAGGCTCACTCCCTCGGCTCTGCGCGAATCCCCCCGCGCGGGGCCGTTTCTTCTTCCGCCCGCTTCGGTAGCCTAGTCCTTGGCGCGTTCCAGATAGGAGCCGTCTTCCGTCAGCACGACAATACGCGTGCCCGGCGCAATATAGGGCGGGACCATGGTGCGAAGGCCATTGTTCAGCATGGCCGGCTTGTAGGAGGACGAGGCGGTCTGGCCCTTCACGCTGGGCTCGGTCTCGGTCACTTCCAGGGTCACGGTGCGCGGCAGGTCCAGCGCGATCGGCACGTCTTCATGCGTCGACAGCATGACGGTCATGCCTTCCTGCAGATAGGGCGCAGCATCGCCGACCACTTCCGGCGTCGCCACCAGCTGATCGAAGGATTCCGGGTTCATGAAGTGGAACCCTTCGCCGTCCGAATAAAGGAAGGTGTGCGGGCGGTCGTCGACGATGGCGCGTTCGACCTGCTCGGTCGTGCGATAGCGTTCCGACACCTTCACCCCGTCAGAGATCCGGCGCATGTTCAGCTGGGTCACGGGCGTGCCCTTGCCGGGGTGGATATTTTCAGCGTTCATGACGACATAGAGCTTGCCGTCCATGTCCACCACATTGCCCTTGCGCAGCGAGCTGGCGATGACCTTCACTTCGGACCGTCCGTGTTCAGGCGCGAGCCGGGAGGCTGGCGCATCGTGTCTGGAAATTGACAATTGGGGCTCCTATAGCGATCCACACGAAGTTCGCTAGGGGTAATTTCAGGAACCGCCCCCGCCGCCATCCCTCCGCATCGAGCCGAAATGACCTCCAAGAGCCCTGATTCAGCCGCCTGGTGGCGCCGCGACGTGCATGCCGACCGGCGCCCCTTCCTGATGGGGCGAGGCGCCATCACGCGTGCTGTTCGGCGCTGGTTCGAGGCGCGCGATTTCGTCGAGGTCGAGACCGCCGCCCTCCAGATCTCGCCCGGCAATGAGGCGCACCTCCACGCCTTTGAAACCCAGATCGTGCAGCCGGACGGAACCCGCGCACCCCTCTATCTGCATACCTCGCCCGAGTTCGCCTGCAAGAAACTGCTGGCGGCGGGCGAAAGCCGGATCTTCAGCCTGGGCAAGGTCTGGCGCAATCGCGAACGGGGACGGCTGCACCATCCGGAGTTCACCATGCTGGAATGGTATCGCACCGGCGCGCCCTATGAGACCCTGATGCAGGACTGCGCCGATCTGACGGCGCTTGCGGCGGAAACGGCGGGCGCGCGCAGGTTTGAATGGCGCGGCCTCAGCATGGACCCTTTCGCAGAACCGGTCCGGATCACGGTGGCGCAGGCCTATCTGGACTATGCCGGCATCGACCTGTTCGACAGCATCGACGCGCACGGCGCCACAGACCGCGAGTCCCTGGCGAGGGCTGCAACCGCGACCGGCGTGCGCATCGCACCGGACGATGTGTGGGCGGACATTTTTTCACGTATCATGGTGGAAAAGATCGAACCGCGGCTTGGTCAGGGGCGCCTGACCATCCTGTGCGAATATCCGTGCGCCGAAGCCGCCCTCGCCCGCCGCAAACCGTCTGACGGGCGGGTGGCGGAGCGGTTCGAGCTCTATGCCTGCGGGGTCGAACTGGCCAACGCCTTTGGCGAGCTGACCGATCCGGTCGAGCAACGCCGCCGTTTTGAAGCCGAGATGGACGAGAAGGCGCGCGTCTATGGCGAGCGCTACCCGCTGGATGAAGATCTTCTGTCGGCGCTCGCCCAGATGCCCCAAGCGTCGGGCGCCGCGCTCGGCTTCGACCGCCTGGCCCTGCTGGCGACAGGCGCGCGGCGGATCGAGGATGTGCTGTGGACGCCGGTGGCCTAGGCTGCGACCGTTGCGTCGTCGCGCCTCATGGCCCATATGCGCGGCTCGTCTGACAGGTTCTTCCCCTATGATCGCGTCCTCCACCCTTCGCACGCCTGAAGCTCTGGCCGACGCCGGACTGGTGGCGCGTGAGCGGTTGCCGGCGCTGGAGGCCGTGGCGGCGCGCTACGCCGTGGCCCTGACGCCCGCCGTCATCAGCCTGATAGACCCGCAAGACCCCGCCGACCCGATTGCGCGCCAATATTCGCCGCACGAGGCGGAGCTGGACCCCGCGCCGGGCGAGACCGCCGATCCCGTCGGCGATGAGACCCATAGCCCGGTGGAGGGCGTGGTTCACCGCTATCCTGACCGCGCGCTATTGAAACTGACCCATACCTGCGCCGTCTATTGCCGGTTCTGCTTTCGCCGCGAAGTGGTCGGGCCGGACGGCGCCGGAAACCTGACGGGCGCCGCTCTTGACGCCGCCATGGACTATCTGGCCGCCCACCGGGAGATCTGGGAGGTCATCATCACCGGCGGCGATCCGCTGGTCCTGTCGCCTCGACGGCTGACGGACGCCATGACGCGACTGGCGAAGATCGAACACATCAAGGTCGTGCGGCTGCACACCCGAATCCCGGTCGTCGATCCTGAGGCGGTGACAGCGGAACTGGCACGGGCCCTGACCTGTGCGGGCAAGGCGGTCTATGTCGCCCTGCACGCCAACCATCCGCGCGAACTGACGCCTGAGGCCCGAGCGGCCTGTGATCGGCTGGTCGAGGCGGGCCTGCCCATGATCAGCCAGACCGTGCTGCTGAGGGGCGTCAATGACGATCCGGCCGTACTGGGCGCCCTGATGCGCGCCTTTGTCGAGACGCGGATCAAGCCCTATTATCTGCACCATCCGGACTTCGCGCCCGGCACGGCCCACATGCGGGTCGACATCGAGACCGGCCAGCGCCTGATGCGCGCCTTGCGAGGTCACTATTCGGGCCTGTGCCAGCCGACCTATATCCTCGACATTCCCGGCGGCTACGGAAAGGTCCCCGTAGGGCCCGCTTATCTGGACGGCGAGGGCGGCGAGGATCTGGTCCTGACCGACCCTTGGGGCGGGGCGCACGCCTATCCGCCCCGGGCGTGACGGAACCCGACCTGCCCCTTCGAAATTAACTCTAAATTTCGATCAGCAGGCACATGGTTGACCAACGTCTGGTCCACCGGACTGAGTAACCCTTGTGTGTACCCATGCCCAATGAAGCCGCTCGCCTGAGGTCATTAAACGCCCTGAAGGTGCTGGATTCGGGTTCGGAGGAGCGCTTCGACCGCATCACCCGTCTGGCCGCCGACCTGTTTGACGCCCCCATCGCGCTGGTGTCGCTGATTGACAAGGACCGGCAGTGGTTCAAGTCCAGGGTGGGGGTCGAACTGTCTGAAACGCCAAGATCCTGGGCCTTTTGCAGCACCACCATCACGCTCCCCCCCGGCGAAGTGCTTGTGGTGAATGATGCCAGCATCGACCCGCGCTTCAACTCAAGTCCGCTGGTCATGGACGCGCCCCATATCCGCTTCTATGCCGGGGCGCCTATTCAACTGTCGAATGGCAAGATGGTCGGGGCGGTCTGCGTCATCGACCCGGCCCCGCGCGAGGCCCCGCCTGAGGCGCTGCTCCGCCGCCTGACCACCCTGGCCGCGATTGCGGCGGACGAACTTGAACTGCGCCAGGCCCACGCTGCGGCGCTTGACCAGCAGAGAATGCTGCTTCTGGCGGAGTCCATGGCCAAGATCGGACACTGGCGACTGTCTTTGCCAACCAGAAGACTGAGCTGGTCAGACGAGGTCTATCGTATCCATGGACGCGAGCCGGACGGTCAGGAACTGGATCTGGACGACGCCACCCGTGACTACGACCCCGAAAGCCGGGCGCGAATCGCCACCTTCATGGAAGCGGCCGCCCGCCGGGGCGAGCCATTCAACACCCAGTTCCGGCTGAAGCTGGCGGACGGTAAAACAACGATTCTGGCCTGTCGCGGCTGTCTGGAGCAGGACGACAAAGGTCGCTCGACCGCCGTCTACGGCGTGATCCAGAATGTGTCCGAACAGATGGAGATGGTCCAGACCATCACCGACCAGATGGCCAGATACCGGCTGATCACGGAAAACGCCAATGATGTGGTGACCCAGATCGGGATGAACGGGGTGGTGGTCTACGCATCGCCCGCCTTGACCCAGTTGTCGGGCTATTCGCCGGCGGAAGTGATCGGGCGATCCGGTTGGGAGTTCATTCACGCCCAGGATCTGCCGATCATCACCAAGGTCATGCAGGCCGCCACACGCGGGGACGGCAATACGCGGGTGGAGTATCGCTTCCGGCGCAAGGACGGATCCCATGTTTGGGTCGAGTCCCAGCCGAATCTGCTCCGCGATCCGATATCTGGAGAAATCACCGGATATTCCGACGTCATCCGCGACATCAGCGAGCGCCGCCATCTGGAAGACGCCCTTCGCGCCGCGCGGGAAGAGGCCGAGGCGGCGGCACAGGTCAAGGCGGAGTTTCTGGCCAATATGAGCCATGAACTGCGCACGCCCCTGACCTCGATCCTGGGATTTGGAGCCCTGATCCAGAAGGCCAAAGACCTGTCGCCTGAAACCCGCCGCTATGTGGATCGCGTCTCGTCCGCCAGTCAGGCCCTGTTGACCACCGTCAATGACATACTGGACTTCTCCAAGCTGGAAGCTGGCCAGGTGGAGATCCGCACGCGCCCCACCCCACTACCCCAACTCATCAGTGAGACCGCCGATCTGTTGCGTTATCAGGCGGAGCAGAAGGACATCGCGCTGATTGTGGACATAGAGGCCGCCAGTGCGCCAGCGTTGGTGGACCCGGACCGCCTGCGCCAGATCCTGCTGAATCTGATCGGAAACGCCGTCAAGTTCACGGCGCGGGGCGAGGTGCGGGTGAGCGCGGCTCTCGATGTCTCCAGCGGGCGCCTCAGGTGCAGGGTCGAGGATACGGGCATCGGCATACCGCCCGAACATCTGGCGCGCCTGTTCGGACGCTTTGCCCAGGTGGACGGCGCACGCAACTCGTCCCAGGCCGGAACCGGGCTCGGCCTCGCCATCTGCAAGGGTCTGGTCGAACTGATGGGCGGCGCCATCGAGGTGCAGAGCGAACCGGGGCGCGGCAGTTGTTTCGCGTTTGACATTGCGGCTCCCGTCGCGGCTCGCAGCGACGGACAATGCGAGGATGAACCCGGTCTGGACTTTGCCGGCTTCCGGGTGCTGATCGTGGACGACCACGCCGCCAACCGCGATCTGGTGCGCGTGCTTTTGACGCCTCTGGGCTGTGACGTCTTCGAAGCCTCCAGCGGCGAGGCGGCCCTGGAGCGTTGCGGCGACGCCGCCTATGATCTGGTGATCATGGACTATCGGATGCCGGGTATGAACGGCGTCGAGACCCTGCACGCCATCCGCGCCAGGCCCGGCCCCAATCAATGGACGCCCATGGTCGCCTTTACGGCCAGCACGGGCGACGAAGATCGCCACGCCATGCTTTCGCAGGGCTTTGACAGCTTCGCCTCCAAGCCCATCGAGCCCCGCACCCTGATCGGCGCCATGGTCGACGCCCTCACCCGGCCCGACCACATCGTGGATCTGGCGGGCTGAATTGAACGCTTCAATCGCGCGCGCGCTGGAGTATGAGAGTGCGGTCAGCCTTCGCGCCCGGAGACGCGTTCCATGAGCCAGTCCGCAAATGCCGCCCAGATCGAATACTGGAACACCTCGGTGGGACATAGCTGGGCGCATTATCAGGAATTGCTCGATCGCCAGATCGCGCCCCTGGGACAGGCCGCCATCCGCGCGGCGGTCCCGAAGCTCGGCGAACGGGTGCTGGATGTCGGCTGTGGCTGCGGTGAAACGACCCTGGCTCTGGCCGAACAGGTCGGCGAAACTGGCCGGGTGACGGGCGTCGACATTTCGCGCCCGATGCTGGATGTGGCCGAGCGGCGCGCTGCGGCGTCGCCCCAAGCCTCATACATTGCGTTCATTGAGGCCGACGCCCAGACCGCCGATCTGGGCGCTGGCGGCTTCGACCTGATCTTCTCGCGCTTCGGCGTCATGTTCTTCGCAGACCCGACCGCGGCCTTCGCCAATTTGCGGCGCTTGCTGAAACCCGGCGGGCGACTGAGCTTTGTCTGCTGGCGGCCCTATGTCGAAAATCGGTGGATGAGCGCGCCCGCCGAGGCGGTCAGCGCCCTCTTGCCGCCCTCGCCGCCGACAGACCCGCTGGCGCCGGGCCCCTTTGCCTTCGCAGATCCGCAAAGGATCTCGACCATACTAAGCGACGCTGGCTTCAACTTGATCCAGATTGATCCACATGACCAGAATATCAGTGCAGGCGACATGGAAGCCCAGGTGACGCTGGCCTATCGGCTCGGACCTCTGGGCAGCGCCGCCCGGGCGCATCCGGAGCTGATCGAACGGCTAGACCCGCTCGTGCGCGCTTCGCTCGAAACGTTTCGCACCGCCGAGGGCGTGCAGATGCCCGCAGCCTGCTGGATCGTGCAGGCGCGCAACCCGGCCTGAACCTGAGCCTGGGACGCCGAAAGCGACCCATGACGCAGGGGCGCCGTTGCACCCAGCCCCACCCGACGCGCATTGTGGCGCACAACAATCGGCGAGACGCTGCGGGTTGAGGGAGGGATGCGATCATGGCCAGAACCGTGAGGATCGGCGGGGCCGGGGGCTTTCTGGGCGACTCCTCCGTCGCGGCGCCGCAACTGCTCCGCGGCGGCCGGCTGGACTATATGATCCTGGACTATCTGGCGGAGGCGACCATGTCGTCTCTGGGCCAGCTCAAGGCCGCGCGTCCCGACCAGGGCTATGCCCGCGACTTCACCGACTGGGTCTGGAAGGACAATCTGGCGGAGTTCAAGGCGCAGCATGTGCGCATCGTCACCAATGCGGGCGGGCTAAACCCTCGCGCCTGTCGCGCCCGGATGGAAGAGATAGCGGCCGCCGCAGGGATGAGCTTCCGCATCGCCGTCGTGGAGGGCGACGATCTGGCCGCGCGTGTGCCGGACTTCCATGCCGAGGGCGTGCGCGAGATGTTCACCGGCCAGCCCTTTCCGCCTGCGGACAAGGTTTTCAGCGCCAACGCCTATTTTGGCGGATCCCCCATAGCTGCGGCCCTGGCGGCGGGCGCTGACGTCGTCATTACCGGCCGGGTGGTGGACTCGGCCCTGACCTTGGGCCCCCTGATGCATGAGTTCGGCTGGACAGCGCAGGACTTTGACCTGCTGTCCGCAGGGTCGCTGGCAGGCCATGTGATCGAGTGCGGCGCCCAGGCGACGGGCGGCCTGTTCACCGACTGGGAGGAGGTCCCGGACTGGGCCCATATCGGCTATCCGGTCGTGGAGTGTCACGCGGACGGCACGTTCGTTCTCACCAAACCGGAAGGCACGGGCGGCCTTGTCACACCCGCCGCCGTGGCTGAACAGATTCTCTATGAGGTCGGCGACCCTCAAGGCTACGCCCTGCCAGATGTGGTGTGCGACTTCACCCAGGTGCAGGTGGCGAGCATCGGCGAGCACCGGGTCAGGGTCAGCGGCGCGAGGGGCTATCCGCCCAGCGGCGCCTACAAGGTCTGCGTCACCTGGGGCGACGGCGCGCGCTTCATTGGCGCCATGCCTGTGGTGGGTCGTGACGCGGCCAGAAAGGCGGCGAGGCAGGCCGAGGCGGTGCTGATCCGGATGGGCGACATGCTGCGAGAACGCAACCTGCCCCCTTTGCGAGACAGTCGTATCGAGGTGCTGGGCGCTGAATCAAGCTATGGCGCCAATGCCCGCCCCGAGGCCCTGACCAGCCGCGAGGTCATATACCGACTGGGCGCAGAGCATGACGACCCCACGGCGCTGAACCTTCTGATGCGGGAATTCCAGTCCCCCACCACCTCGATGAGCGTCGGCACCACCGGCTGGTTTGGAGGTGCGCCCAGCATCACGCCGGTCAGTCGCGTGTTTTCGTTTCTGATCCCTCGAGAAGAGGTTCCGGCGACCATCTCGCTCACCGACCACACCACTGAGATCGGCGTGGAAGCGCCGTTGGTGACGTTTGACATGATCGCCGTCATCCGCCCTCCACAGCCGCCAATTCCCATGGGGCAAGGCGCGACGGTGCGCGTCCCGGTGATCCGTCTGGCCTGGGCGCGTTCGGGCGACAAGGGCGATGCGTTCAATATCGGTGTGATCGCACGCAAGCCCGACTACCTGCCCTGGCTGCGCGCCGCCCTGACGCCTCAGGCTGTGCAGGCCTATTTTGCTCACGAATTTGACGGCGCTGAGTCGCCGCAGGTGCTGGTCTATGACCTGCCCGGCATGAACGCCCTGAACCTGCACCTGATCCAGTCGCTGGGCGGCGGTCAGTTCTCCAGCCTTCGTCTCGATCCTCTGGCGAAGGGCAAGGCCCAACAGCTTCTGGATATGGAGATCGAGGCGCCGGCGGCGCTTCTCAAGCCGCAATAGCCAGGCTCGCGTTCGCGGAGCCGATTGACGCTCTGGCCAGGCGTCGCAACATATGACAGACTGAGTGACAATATAATGGGAGGACCCGATGTCGGACAAGAAGGACGACCCGAAAGCAGGGCGCAAAGGGCTGGACCGGCGCTCCCTTCTGATCGGCGGCGGACTGGGCGCTGGCGGCGCGGCGGCTCTGGCGGCCGGCGGCGGCGCGATCAAGCAGGCGACCGCGCCATTTGTCGCGCAAAAGGCGGTCAAGGCGGGCGAGGCTCCGCAGGTCGCCCTGTCCTATACTGACAGCCATCCAGCGCTCGAAAGCGTCAGACAGGCCCCCAGGGGCGCGCCCAACATCGTGGTCATCATTCTGGACGATGTGGGCTATGCTGATCTGGGTTGCTATGGCGGCGACATCCAGACCCCGGCGATGGACGCGCTGGCGGGCAAGGGGCTGCGCTACGCAAATTTCCGCACCACCGCCATGTGCTCCTGCACGCGCGCTTCATTGCTGACCGGACTGAACCACCATTCTGCAGGCATGGGCTGGCTGGCCGATATTGACAGCGGCTATCCAGGTTATCGCGGCGACCTGACCCGCGACGCCGCGACCATCGCCGAAGTGTTGAAGGACGCCGGATGGTCCACCTTCCTGGTCGGCAAGTGGCATGTCAATAATGTGGAGAGCAACGGCCCCGCCGGTCCATTCCACAACTGGCCGACCAATCGCGGCTTTGAGCGCGCCTATTGGTATCAGGGCCATTCGACGGACTATTTCCGCCCCGGCGCGCTCTTTGATGGACTGACCCCCGTCACCCCGCCCGAGCGCGACGACTATTATGTCACCGACGATCTGACCGATAACGCCATCCGCTTTGTGCGGACCCAGAAGGCGGCCGCGCCGGAAAAGCCGTTCTTCCTGCAACTGGCCTTTTCAGGCGCCCATTCGCCCCTGCATGCCCGGGCGCAGGATCGCGACCTCTATCAGGGCAAGTTCGACAAGGGGTGGGACGCGGTGCGGCGCGAGCGGCTGGAGCGCCAGAAGGCGCTCGGCGTGGTGGACGCATCGACCGAACTTCCGCCCCTGTCCTTCGGCGCCGATCCCTGGGACAGCCTCACCCCACAGCAGCGCAAGATCTATGCGCGCTATATGGAGGTCTATGCCGGCGTCATCACAGCCGTTGACCGCAATATAGGTCGGCTGATGACGGAACTGGACGAGATGGGCGAGCGGGACAACACGCTGGTCATGGTGTTTTCCGACAATGGCGGCTCGGCGGAGGGCACGCCGACCGGCACGCCCAACATCTTCGCCGCCGCCCTTGGGGGGGCCGTGCCGCTGGACGAGGTGGAAAAGCTTCTGCCGATCATGGGCGAGAACGGCACCTTCCCCCACTATCCGATTGGCTGGACCAACGCCTCCAACACGCCTTACCGGCTCTATAAACAGTACACCAATCTGGGCGGGGTGGCCGACCCCCTGATCGTGTCCTGGCCCAAACGGATCGCCGAGCATGGCGCGGTCCGCAAACAGTTCGTCCATGTGGTGGACCTGTTTCCGACGCTTCTGGAGGCGGCCGGCGTCCAGCGCCCCGCCACCTATCAGGGTCGACCGCAAAAGCCGCTGGAAGGCGCCAGCGCCCTGTCCACCTTCGGCTCTCCCGCCGCGCCCACCCGGACCGAGCAATATTACGAGCTGGGCGGCTTTCGCGCCTATCAGGACGGAAACTGGCGGCTGGTCGCAGTCCACAAGCGTGGCCAGACCTTCGAGACCGACCACTGGGCGCTCTTCGACACCAGGACAGATCCGACCGAACTGCATGATGTGTCCGACAAGCATCCCGAGATCGCCAAGGCCATTTTGAGCAAGTGGTTCGCCGCCGCTGCGAAGTATGATGTCCTGCCGCTCGACGACCGCAATCTCGTGATCAAGATGATGCAGCAGCGCATGCGCAACATGCGTCCGCACTGGGCGTTCCGCCCGCCGGTCGACGTCATCGCCAATGATGTCGCCCCGTTTGTCTGCGGTCAGGACCATGTGATCGACGTGGAATTTGACCGACCGGCGAACGTCCGCGACGGGGTTCTGGTCAGCCACGGCTCGGCCCCCGCAGGCTACACCCTCTATCTGAAGAACGGACGGCTCTATTATGAATCGAGCATGATCCCGTGGCGGGACGTGATCGACGCCGGTCCCTTGCCCTCAGGCCGGGTCAAGGTGCGCTATCAGCAAAAGATGAAGGTGCGGCCGTTCGAGGGCTCCGGCCTCATCTTCGTCAATGGCGAACAGCGCGCGGAGCACGTGTTCGCCAAGGTGATCGCCACCGCAAGCTATGACGGATTCGCCATCGGCTCGGACCCCGGCAATCAGGTGTCGACGGCCTATCATGGCGCCAATCCCTATCCGGCCGCCATACATCATGTGACCATAGACGTGCAGGCGCACCCGCCGACCGTGCAGGAGACCCTGCGCTTCATGCGTCAGATGAAAATCAATGTCTGAGGCCTTGCGCGAGCCGCCCGCGTCTCAGCGGATCAGAGCGGCGACGGTCGATCGGACCACCTGACGGGCCCGATCGGCTGAAAGCCTCTGGTCCAACCGCAGCCTGATCCAGCTGTCGACGCTCATGACCAGATCCAGCGCCTCAACAAGATCAGGATCCAGATTATCGGGCAGCACGCCCGTCAGCACGCCGCGCAGCGTCCTGACCAGCATGTCATTTTGCTGTTGCAGCACCTCAGACCGGTGGCGGTGCATGGTCCCTGCGCGACGATAGGGCATGATCTGATCAAACAGATCCGCCCGCCGATCGATCAGGCTGAAGAGGCGTTCCCGCCAGTTCTCCCCCGCCAAGGGCGCAGCGGCGGTAGCGCGAAGACGGGTCTCGATTTCTTCGCCGATCTCCTGCCGAAGTCCCTCCATGTCCTTGAAATGACGAAAGACGCTGCGAAGGCCAACCTGGGCGCGGTCGGCGACGGCCTCAGCGCTCGGCTCCAGATCGCCCGCCGCCACCAGCTCCAACAGGGCCGCGATGATGCGACGGCGACTGCCCTCCGACCTCAGGCGGCGACCATCGGGGCGCTCGTCTGTCTCAGGCGAGGAGGGCGCATTGACTGGTGCGGACATTATGAACAGCTCCCTCACCGGCGTCCGGCATTTGGCTTCACCAGCCCACGAAAGACCGTCCTGAAACCAATATGCGAAGCCCCTCCATCGGGAGGGCCGTCTGTTCGCGCCGCTGGTCTATAGCGATAACAATATTCGTCCGAACACAAGAACGAGCCGCCCTTTATCACGTGGCGCGCAATATTGTGATGAGCGGGATCAAGACTGGCGATTTCAGGCGTCCCGCCCTGCGCTACACCCGCGCCGGGACCTGCTGGATCAAACAGATCAGTGGTCCACTGCCAGACATTGCCCGCCATGTCATAGAGCCCATAGCCGTTGGGCGCGAAACAGCCCACGGGCGAGGGGCCGGCCTTGAAGCCGTCGCGTCCGGCGTCCTCCACCGGGAAGACCCCCTGCCACGTATTGGCGCGGGGCTGGCTCTGGCCGGGCGGGTCGTCGCCCCACACATAACGCTTGTCCGACAGCCCCCCACGGGCGGCATATTCCCACTCCGCCTCGCTGGGCAGGTCGCGACCCAGCCAATGGGCGTAGGCGAGCGCATCCTCATAAGCGACATGAACAACGGGAAAGGCGCCCAGTCCTTCAATCGTGGAGTCAGGGCCCCAAGGGTGTCGCCAGTTTGCACCGGGCATGACCCGCCACCACTGGCTGGGATCATTCAGATCAACCCTGCCCTTCGCGCCGACAAAGACAAGCGATGCGGGACGGCGCTGTTCCTGGGTCAGGCCAGGATATTTCACCCCGTCCAGAGGCCGCTCAGCCAGGGTGCGATAACCCGTCGCCGTGACGAAACGGGCGAACTGAGCGTTGGTGACATCGGTCGGATCGATCCAGAAGCCCGCCACCCGCACGCTGTGGGCCGGCCCCTCCTCCGGTCTCACCGGAACCGCGCCCATATTGAAGCGCGCGCCGCGAATATGGACCATGCCCAGGGTCGGTCGCGCGGGATCGGGCATGACCGGCACGCCACGCAGGCAGGATGTGCGCGAAGGAGCAGGCCTTTGCACCGCCTGGCGACTGCACGCGCCCAGCAGCAGCCCACCCAGCGTCAGGGCGACCACGACCCGAAGGGCCGCCGCCAGGGCGCTGGTGCGGCGATCAGTTTGACGATTTATCACTTCAACTCCGGTCGGACAGTTCAGCGCGCCCCACGCCAGTCCTTAGATACGGCGCGCCTTACAGATCCGCAAACAGGACCTCGCAGCCGGTTCCCGCCATAGCCGCCCGGGCCGCATCACGATCCGTCCCGGTCAGGGCGCGATAGTCCTCACGCAACCAGTTCAGGCACTTGGCGTGATAGGGGAAGGAATGCTGCACCCATTGGCGCCCGTCGATCTCGGTCTCGACCCTGTCCGCCCCCGTTTGCAGAGCCTGTGCATTGGCGAGCAGAAGGGGTGCGTAGACACGGCCGATCTCGCACAACAGGTCGCGAGTCGTGGCCGGCAGGGCCGCCGGGTCCAGCCAGTCCGACCCCTCCGGCTCCAGACCCGACAGATCCTCCATGGTCGCAACCCAGGCCACGACGCGCGGGGCGCTCTCAGTCGCCAGAGCCATGGGGGTGGGATCGAAATGCGCCAGTTGGGTCATCTGTCCGTAGACGCCGAAATCGCCCGAACCCGGTCGCGCGCCCAGCAGAAAGGCGTGGCTGGCGAAATGGCGGTCCAGGATATCCAGAACGCGACCATAGCTATGCTCTATGGTGTCCGCCGTGATGTCATTGGAGCCGACAAAGCGCAGACGCCCGATCTGACGCTCCGAGAACACCTTCCCCATGGCAGCCAACTCATCATCCGACAGGGGCTTGTCCATCCAGTTCGGCAGCACGGTCGCGGACTTCCGGATGTCGGCGGCGTAATGCCAGCGATAGTGGAACATGCACTTGGTCAGCCACTCGTCGCCATAGTCCTCGATCAGGGCGTCGATAAAGGCCAGCGCGGGATTGGCCGGAATGACCGGGCGCGCGCCAAAGCTTCGCTCCAGCCTGCGGATGATCGGGCTGGAATCGGTCACGGCCTGCAAGTCGCCGGCTTCATCTGGCAGATAGAAGGTAGGCAGCAGGCGAACCTTCGGCGCCGGCAGGCCTGTCAGGCGGCGCGAACCCGCAAGAAACCGGTAGGCGATGCGCCTGTAGCGCAAAACCGCCAGCATCTTGCGGGTATAGGGCGATCCGGGCGACCCGCTCAGGGTCAGGGGCTGATCGATGCTCATGGCGTCCTCCGTCGTCGCGGGCTTGACTGCGATCTATTGACACTTATAGCGCCAGATTATGCGCCCGGAGTCTACGCCCGTCAGCCCCCGGCCCCGGATCAGGCGTCGAACACAATGACGGAACGGGCGATCTCGCCGCGCTTCATCTCCACAAAGGCTTCGTTCACGTCGGCAAGGCCGATGCGGCGGCTGACCAGTTCGTCCAGCTTCAGCTTGCCATTGAGATAGAAGTCGACCAGTCGCGGCATATCCACCGGGAAACGGTTGGAGCCCATGAGCGAGCCCTGAATCCGCCGCTCGCCCAGGAACATGAAGCCCGGCACCTCGATCGTCTGGCCGATCGGGATCATGCCGATAATATTGGCCGTGCCGCCGCGCGCGGTCATGTGGAAGGCCTGCTCGGAGGTCTTTTTCAGCCCAACCGCCTCAAAGCTGTGATTGACCCCGCCCCTGGTCAGTTCCTGGACGGCGGCCACCGGATCTGTCTCCGCCGCACAGATGAAGTCGGTGGCGCCAAAATGCCGGGCCAGATTGGCTTTAGCCGGGGACATGTCGATGGCGATGATGCGCCCGGCGCCGGCAATCGCAGCGCCATTGATCGCGGCAAGCCCGACGCCGCCGCAGCCAATCACGGCTACCGTCTCGCCCGGCCTGACATTGGAGGTGTGGATGACCGAGCCGACCCCCGTCATGACCCCGCAGCCGATCAGGGCGGCGCGATCCAGCGGCATGTCCTTGCGGATCGCCACGCAGGCGTTCTCATGGATAAGCATCTGCTCCGCGAAGGAGGACAGGTTGAGGAACTGGCCCATCGGGGCGCCGTCCTGCGTCAGGCGCGTGGCCTGTTCCTCGCCGCGCCGCGTCTCGGCCCCGTCGCACAGGGACAGATGGCCTGTCACGCAATGGGCGCAGTGGCCGCAGAATGCGGACAGACAGGTGATCACATGGTCGCCCGGCTTGACCGAGCGCACATCGGACCCGACCATCTCGACGACACCCGCGCTCTCATGGCCCAGAACCGCCGGCAGCGGATGGGGATAAGAGCCCTCGATGAAATGCAGGTCGGAATGGCACACGCCCGCGGCGACCGTGCGGATCAGCACCTCGCGCGGGCCGGGCTTGCCGATCTGGACATTTTCAATCTGAAGCGGCTTGCCCACTTCGCGCAATACGGCTGCCTTCATAGTCGGGTCTCCATTTCCTCACTGTTGTCGGCGCAACGTCTTGTGGTCGCGTCCGAGCCCCGTTGATTAACCCAGGGTCAGGGTGACAGGCTGGCTGAGCAATGGTTCGGGATCAACCCGAAATCCGAAAATAAAGACATCCGGGAGGCTGAAGCGAACCATGAATGACACCGATTTTACCGGCGCAAGGGTGCTGGTGGTGGGCGGATCCAGCGGCATCGGCAATGGCGTGGCTCATGCCTTCCGAGCACGCGGCGCACACGTGGCCGTATGGGGCACTCGGCCAAGCGCGCTGGATTATCAGGGCTCGGACGGTTCCGACCTGACCGGTCTCGACTATGCCTGTGTCGATGTGGGCGATCCAGACGCCATTGAAGCGGCGCCTGCCCCGTTCGACGGGCTGGACGTGCTGGTCCTGTGTCAGGGCGTCGTGGTCTATTCACGCGGCGAGTTCGAGCGGCCGGGCTGGGACCGGGTCATGGCCGTCAATCTGGACAGCCTGATGCACTGCGCCCGCAGGTTCAAGGCCGACCTGTCGGCGGTGCGCGGCTCCATCATCATTGTCAGCTCGATTTCAGGTCTGAAGGCCAATCGCGGCAATCCGGCCTATGCCGCCTCAAAGGCGGGCGCGATCAGCCTGACCAGGACCCTGGGTCAGGCCTGGGCCGTGGACGGTATCCGCGTCAACGGGCTGGCGCCCGGTCTGGTGGACACCAAGCTGACCAAGATCACCACTGAAAATCCCAGGCGCAGAGACGGCGCCATCGCCGCCATCCCCGCGGGGCGCATGGGCACGCCAGCCGATATGGCCGGTGCGGCCCTGTTTCTCGCCTCCCCCCTCGCCGCCTATGTCAATGGCCACACCCTGGTGGTCGATGGCGGGCTGTCCCTCTGAGGAGCTTCACCATGTCTGCAAAATATGAGCACCTGATCATCGAGCGGGACGGCGGCGTCGACTGGGTCACCATGAACCGGCCCGAAGCCCTCAACACGCTGAATCGCAAGCTGATTCAGGAAATGTTGGACTATTTCGGCAATCTCTATTTTGACCGTGACACCCGTATAGTGGTGTTGCGCGGCGCAGGACGCGCCTTCAGCGCCGGTCTCGACATCAAAGAGAACTCTGAACGGCGCGCAGGCGAAAATGTTCCGGTCGGACCGTCGGCGGGCCTTCTGCATCAACGCAGCATTTCCGAGATCGTGATGCGGATGCGTCGCTGCCAGCAGCCGATCATCTCACTGGTGCAGGGCCCCGCCTGCGGCGGCGGCTTCGCCTTCGCCCTGGCCTCGGACATCCGCATTGCGGGCGAGAGCGCGCGCATGAACGCCGCCTTTATCCGCATCGGCCTGTCAGCCTGCGATATCGGCGTCAGCTACTTCCTGCCCCGGCTGGTGGGCGTGTCGGTGGCCTCTGAACTGATGCTGACGGGCCGCTTCATCAATGCCGAGCGCGCGTTGCGCGTCGGACTCGTCAGCGAAGTCGTACCGGACGACCAGCTGAGCGAGGCGGTAAAGCCCTATCTGCAGGAGATGCTCGCCACCACGCCCATCGGGCTTCGCATGACCAAGGAATGCCTGAACATGAGCGTGGATGCGCCCAGCCTGGAGTCGGCCATCGCCATGGAAGACCGAAACCAGATTCTGTGCAGCCAGTCGGAAGACTTCCGCGAAGGCATGGCCGCATTCCTGCAAAAACGCGCGCCCGTCTATCGCGGCGCTTGAACAAGGACCCCTAAAATGACCTATCAAACACCCAACTTCTCCATCGACCTGGCAGGCCAGACAGCCATTGTCACCGGCGCATCATCCGGCCTTGGCCTGCGCTTCGCTCGTGTTCTGGCCGCATGCGGGGCCAAGGTGGCGCTGACGGCGCGGCGGATTGACCGGCTGGAGGCCATTGCGGCGGAGATCACGGCGGCAGGCGGAACGGCGCAAGCTTTCCAGCTAGACGTGGCTGACAGCGACCAGCTCAAGGCCATCGTTCCCCAGGTGGAAGCCGCGCTCGGAACCGTGACCATTCTGGTCAACAACGCCGGCATTCCCGACGCCCAGCGTGCGATCAAGATGTCGGTCGAACTCATTGATCAGGTAATGGACGTGAACCTTCGCGCGCCCTTCATCCTGTCCTGCGAGGTGGCGCGCCGCCTGATCGACCTGAAGCAGACGGGACGCATCGTCAATATCGCCTCCATCGCCGCCTATGACTATGCGGGCAATGGCGCGGCGCTCTATTCCATCACCAAGGCCGGCGTGGTGCGCCTGACCGAGGCGCTGGCCGTGGAATGGGCGAAGTTCCACATCAATGTGAACGGCATCGCGCCGGGCGCCTTCTCGTCAGAAATGATGGACGGGATGCTGGAGCGCATGGGCGACATCACCCAGCGAATGCCGCGCAAGCGTCTGGGCGACCCGGCCCAGATGGACTCCACCCTGCTCTACCTTCTGTCGCCAGCTTCCGACGCCGTGACAGGGACCGTGATCAAGATCGATGACGGCCAGCACGGAAGGTGACGCGCGCTGAAACTCTGCTAAGGTGATCGCCATTCAGTCAGCGGCGATGCACCGTTAGACGCCTTGGGACGGTCTGCAGGAAGGGTTCTACAGATGGAGCATTTTGACGTTCTGGTGGTCGGCGCCGGGATTTCCGGCATTGGCGCGGGCTACTATCTGCAGAACCGCTGCCCAGGCCGCACCTACGCCATCTTCGAGGGCCGGGCGCAGCTTGGTGGCACCTGGGACCTGTTCCGCTATCCGGGCATTCGTTCGGACAGCGACATGTACACCCTGGGCTTCTCCTTCCGTCCATGGACCGAGGCCAAGGCCATAGCCGACGGTCCGTCGATCCTGAACTATCTGAATGAGACGGCCAAGGCCTACGGGATCGACCGCCATATCCGCTATCAGCACATGGTCAAAAAGGCCTCGTGGGACAGCGAGCGGTCGGTCTGGACGGTTGAGTTCACGCGCGGCCCGGATGCTGAACCGGACAAGGTCACGTGTAACTTCCTGCACATGTGCGCGGGCTATTACAATTACGCCAGCGGCTATCGCCCGGAATTCCCGGGCGAGGCGGCCTATATGGGCGAGATCATCCATCCCCAGCACTGGCCTACGGATCTGGACTATGCGGGCAAGCTGGTCGTCATCATCGGGTCCGGCGCCACTGCGGTCACGCTGGTGCCGGAAATGGCCAAGACCGCGCGCCACGTGACCATGTTGCAGCGCTCGCCCACCTATGTGGTGTCGCGCCCGGCGGAGGACGCCTTCGCCAACTGGCTGCGCACCGTCCTGCCCGGCAAGCTGGCCTATGACATTGTGCGGTGGCGCAACGTGCTCCTGCAGATGTTCTTCTACAATCGCGCGCGCGCCAGGCCGGACCAGTTGAAAAAACTGATCATCGACGGGGTCAAGGCCCAGCTCGGCCCTGACTATGACGTGGCCAGACACTTCACCCCGACCTATAATCCGTGGGATCAGCGCCTTTGTCTGGTGCCCGATGCGGATTTGTTCGACGCCATCAAGACCGGGTCGGCGTCGGTCGTGACCGACCAGATCGACACCTTCACCAAGACGGGCATCCTGCTGAAGTCCGGACTCGAGCTCGACGCCCAGATCGTCGTCACGGCGACTGGACTGGACATGCAGCTCATGAGCGGGCTGGAGCTTGTGGTCGACGGCGCGCCGGTCGACCTCAGCCAGACCTTCAGCTACAAGGGCATGATGTATTCGGGCGTGCCCAACCTGTCCTCGACCTTTGGCTACACCAATGCATCCTGGACGCTGAAGGCCGACCTGACGGCGGAATATCTGTGCCGACTGCTGAACCAGCTTGACCGGACGGGCATGACCGAGGCCCGCCCCGTCAATGACGACCCTAACCTCGAGGCTACGCCCTGGCTCGACTTCTCGTCCGGCTATGTGCAGCGCGCGCTTTCCCGTCTGCCCAAGCAGGGCAAGGCGGCGCCATGGCGGGTCTACCAGAACTATGCGCTGGACCTCTTGGCCTTCCGCTATGGCAAGCTCGATGACGGGGTGATGCGCTTCTCAAAGGCGAAAAAGCCGGTCATCGAGGCGCCCGCTGTCACGGCGCGGGCCTCTGCGGACGCCTAGGTCGGGTCAAGCCTGGCGCGGCGACGGCCGCCCATCCCGTAAAAGCTCAACAAGAACTGAAGCTTGACACAACAGGTCCGCCGCCCCTCACTATGCCCTAAGGGAAACATCGGGACCGGCGCTTGAACGGATTGGAAATACTCGGCCTGTCGGGGGCCTATCTGGCCTTCCTGTTTCTGGTCGCCTGGAGATCGGAGCGGGGAACGCGCGCCCTGCGCAGGCCAGGACGTTCAGCCATCTACGGCCTGTCGCTGGCCGTCTATTGCACCTCGTGGACCTTTTTTGGCGCGGTCGGCACGGCGGCGCGCTCAGGCTGGGACTATCTGCCCATCTATATCGGCCCCTCACTCGCCATAACCGTGCTGTTCCCCCTGTGGAAAAGGATTGCGGCGGCGTCGAAGCGCGAAAACACAGGCTCGATCGCAGACTTCCTGTCCGCGCGCTATGGCAAGAGCCAGACGGTGGGCGCGGTGGTGGCGGGCGTGGCCATACTGGGCGCCCTGCCCTATATCGCCTTGCAGCTGCGATCCCTGACCATGGTGGTGGGTCTGCTGGGCGGCGGCACAGCCCCGGCCTCGACCACCTTCCTGCTGGCGGCGGTGCTGGCGGGGTTCGCCTTCCTGTTCGGCGCGCGACGCGTCGACCTGACCGAGCTTAATCCCGGGCTGGTGCGCGCCATTGCCGCGGAGTCCGTGGTCAAGCTGACCGCCCTCCTCGCCGCAGCCGCCTTCGCCGTCTACCTGCTGATGCGAACACCCGACCTGACCGCAGCACTCGCCCCGCGCCTGTCCGTCGCGCCCCAGTTCGACCTGCGCTACGCCACACAGATCATCCTGTCCGCCGCCGCCGTCTTCTGCCTTCCGCGCCAGTTCCATGTCGCCTTTGTCGAGCTGGAAGACACGGCCGACATGACCGCAGCGCGCACCATGTTCCCGCTCTATCTCGGCCTGACCTGTCTGGCCGTCATCCCACTGGCCAGTGCGGGGCTGAAGCTCAACGGTCCGCTTATGTCCAATCCCGACCTGTTCGTGCTGGCCGTCCCGTTTTCCGCAGGCTTCAGAGCCTTGACGGCGCTGGTCTATATTGGCGGCTTCTCGGCGGCGACAGCGATGGTGGTGGTCGAGACCGTCGCCCTGTCCGCCATGGCCTCAAACCAGCTCATCCTGCCCCTTCTGACGCGGGGCTGGACGGCGAGACCGCGCGCCAATGGGGTCCAGCCCCTGATCATGGGCGCAAGGCGGCTGTCCATACTGGCGGTGCTGTTCGTCGCCTGCTTCTATGCCCAGGCCCTGAATACACAGGAAAATCTGGCGTCCATCGGTCTGTTGTCCTTCGCCGCCGCTGCGCAACTCGCACCGGCTCTGGCGGGCGCGGTGCTGTGGCGCAAGGCTCACGCCACCGGCGCGCTCAGCGGCGTCTGCATAGGCTTTCTCAGCTGGGCTGTCCTTCTGGCGGCGCCCCAACTGCTCGGGCCGCTGCATCCCTATAGTCTGGCGGTGTCGGCGGGACTGGAAAACCTGTTCGGACTGGACTCCCTGACCGGCGGGGCCCTGATCAGCCTGGGACTGAACCTCAGCGCCTTTATCGGCCTGTCGCTCGCAGCGCAGCCCCGCGCGGTGGACCATGTCCAGGCCCGCGCCTTTGTCAGCCCCGCCGCCGGAACCGCGGAGGCGGGCGTCGGCCTTGGCGACAAGATCGGCGGTCTACAGGCCGTGGTGGCCAGATTTCTGGGCGAGGAAGGCGCAAGGCGCGGCTTTGAGCAGGTGGGCCATGAGCTGGGTCGCAACCTGCCGGCCTCCGACCAGGTGGACGCGGCTCTGGCTCTGGCGGCGGAGCGAATGCTGGCGGGCGCCATCGGGGCCTCTTCCGCGCGCGGGGTGATCGCCGAGGCCCTGGCGGGCGGAGCGCGTCGCCCGCGCGACGTGGTGCGCATCCTCGACAACGCCGCTCAGGCCGTCCAGTTCAATCGCGAACTGCTGCAGGCGACGCTGGATAATCTGAGCCAGGGCGTCAGCGTGGTGGATGCTGATCTTCGACTGGTCGTTTGGAACCAGCGCTATGTGCAGATGTTCGACCTGCCGTCGGACTTCATTCATGTCGGCAAGCCGATCGCCGACGTCATCCGATATAACGCCGTGCGCGGCGAATGCGGTCCTGGCGAGGTCGACGGACATGTGGAGCGCAGACTTGAACATCTGCGTCGTCGCCGCCCGCATGAATCCGAGCGCGTGCGACCCAATGGCGACATCATCCGCTCCACCGGCGCGCCCATGCCCAATGGCGGCTATCTGACCAGCTATACCGACATTACCGAATTGCGCACCGCGCTGATCGGACTGGCGGAGGCCAATGAAAGGCTGGAGGCGCGGGTGGTGGAACGCACCGAAGCGCTGGAGGCGGCCAAGGCGCAGGCGGAGGCGGCCACCGCCTCCAAGACCCGCTTTCTGGCCGCCGCCAGCCACGACCTGCTTCAACCGCTGCATGCGGCGCGGCTGTTTCTGGCGGCGCTGGAGAGCGAACTGGCGGACCAGCCCGCGCGCCATGACCTTGTCACCCATGCGGACCAGTCCATTGACAGCGCCCATCGCCTTTTGCGCGCGCTTCTGAACCTGTCCAAGCTGGAGGCGGGCGGCGTGCGCCCGGAGGTGCGCGACTTCCCCATGGCGCCGCTGTTCGACGGTCTGTCGCGTGAATTCGGCCCCCAGGCTAAGGCCAAGGGTCTGAAGCTGCGCTTCGTCGGCGCCGGCGCCTGGGTGCGCTCCGACCACGACCTGATCCGCTCCGTGCTCCAGAATCTCATCACCAACTCCATTCGCTACACGGATGACGGCGGCGTCCTCGTGGCCTGTCGACGCCATGCCGGCGGCTATCGGCTGGAGGTCTGGGACACCGGCGCGGGCATCCCCCAGGAGCGGCGGGAGGAGGTGTTTGGCGAGTTCGTCCGCCTGCCCGGCTCCGGCCACGGCGACGGCGGCGTCGGCCTTGGACTGGCGATCGTGCGCAAGGTGGTGGAGATTTTGGGGGAACAGGTGACGCTTCACTCCCAGGTCGGTCGTGGCTCGGTCTTCGCCGTCAGCATTGCACGCGCTGCGCCGCCCGCCAGCGCCGACGTCGCTGCGCCCTCACGATCAGGCGTCATGCGCCCTGGTCTGCGCGTCCTGTGCGTGGACAATGAACCAGCCATCCTGCGCGGGCTGAGCGCCGTGCTCCAGCGGCTGGGGGCGGAGGTCCACACCGCCCGCAATGCGGCGGAGGCCGTCGCCTTGCCCGGCGACTTCGATCTGGCGCTGGTGGACTATCATCTGGATCATGGCGACGGTCTGTCGCTTCGCGCGCCTCTGGCGGGTCGGGTCGGACGGTTCGTGGTGGTCACCGCCGACACGTCCGATGTGGTGGCCATCCGCGCCGCTCAGGCCCATGCCGAACTGGTGCACAAGCCCATCAAGCCTCAGGTTCTCAAGGCGCTGCTGGCCTCCAGCTAGGCTTCGGACTCGCCGCTCAGCATCTGTCTCGCCACCAGCACCGCCTGGGTGCGGCTCTGGACGCCCAGCTTGCGGAATATGGCGGTCATATGCGCCTTGACCGTGGCTTCGCTGATCCCGCTGTCAAAGGCGATCTGCTTGTTCAACAAACCCTTTTGCAGGCCCATCAGCACGCGTTGCTGCGCCATGGTCAGGCTGGCTATGCGCTCGGCCAACCCATCAGCGGCGGGGTCGTCCACATCGGGCGCCCAGCTCATGCCGGCGACCAGATCGCCAATCGCCTCGACCATCACCTCCAGAGTCGTGGATTTGGGGATGAAGCCCGCAGCCCCAAGCCTCAGGGCCATATGGACATTAGCAGGGCTCTCGTCCCCGGACACCATGGCCACAGGTGCGCCGCCGGCCCGATCGCGCAGTTCGATCAGGCCGCTGAATCCCTCTGCATCCGGCAACCTCAGATCAAGCAGCGCCAGAAGCGGGCGGCCTCGTTGGGCCAGCGCCGCCCAGCCCTGTTCCAGGCTGCCCGCCTCCACCACTTCGGCCTCTGGGCAGGCGCGCTCAATGGCCAGCCGCAGCGCCGAGCGAAACAGCGGATGATCATCTATCGTCAAGATATAGGATGGCGGCGCCCGTTCAGGGTCCACGGCGATTTTCCTTCCCATCTCGTCCACCCCGATACTCGCGAAGACGCAACTCCGGGGCTGTTCGTTCTTTGGTTTGCACCTGTGTCGCGCGATCCGACTTTAGTCGCAATTAGACGATTGGATAATTTAACGAAACCTTCCGGCGCCCCAGCGTGGGCCTACCGCAGATTTTGGGGGGGCCCGAACTGCGGGGTCGAGCCTGAACAACAGGCCGCCAGAACACTATCGGGAGGAATCCATGAAGCCGACACATCTGCTATTGGCTGGTTGCGCCATTTTGCCTCTGCTGGCGACCCAGGCTCAGGCCGCGCCGAAGCCACACCACGCCAAGGGCCCGACAACCACCGAACTCGCCGCCGAACTGGAGCAGTTGAAGGCCAATAATCAGGCGCTTCAGGCCAAGGTGGATGCGCTGGTCGCGGCGCTTCAAACCACAACCGCCAAGGCTGACACCGTTCAGGCGCGCACCGAAGCCGTCGCCGCCACGGCCGCGAAAGCCGAGGCCGAGGCCTCTGCGGCCCAGGGCGAGGTCAAGGCCCTGCCGACCAAGGTCGCCGCCGCGGTCGAGGCCGCCAAGCCAAAGACCGACAGGATCGCCTATAAGGGCCTGTCCATCGTGCTGGGCGGCTATCTGGACATGACCAGCATCTATCGGTCGCGCAATGAACTGGCCGACGACACCTCCACCTTCTCCAAGATTCCGTGGGCGAACAACCCGCTGAACCATCAGAACGAAGGCCGCCTGTCCGGTCGCGGCAGCCGCGTGTCGCTCAGGGCCGACGCCGATGTGTCCAAGACCATCCATGTCACTGGCTATGGCGAAATCGACTTCCTGGCCGCCGCCCAGACCGCCAACAATAACGAAACCTCGTCCTACAATCCCCGCATCCGTCAGGGCTGGTTGAATGTGGACTGGTCTGATCTGGGCCTGAACCTGACGGCGGGTGAAGGCTGGTCCCTGGCCACCCTGAACAAGACGGGCATCAAGCCCTTGACCGAAGCCATCCCTGACGTGCTCGAATATTCCTACATGCCGGGCTTTGTTTACGCCCGTCAGGCGGAACTGCGCGTCGCAAAGCGTTTTGACAGCGGCCTGACCCTGGCCGCCGCTCTGGAAAATCCGGCGACGCTGGTCGGGGGAACCGCGCCGACCAAGGACGCCAGCGGCAATCCTCTGACCATCGCCATCAGCACCGCGGGCGGCACGGCGTTCAACAGCGCCAACCTCTACACCTATCACTCCACTCCGGACGTGATCCTGAAGGCGGCCTATGACGCCAAACTGGATGCTGCGCGCAACCTGCACGTCGAAGCCTTCTATCTTGACCGTCAGTTCAAGGATCAGGTGACGACGAACGCCACGCTGGCCACCGCCGCCCTTTCCAGCAAATCCTCGAGCGGGGGCTCATTCGGCGTTGGCGTCTACACAAACCTCGTGCCGAAGGTTCTGGACCTCCAGGCGGACCTGATCACGGGCGAGGGCGTGGGCCGATACGGCGCCTCGACCCTGTCGGATGCGACCTACGCCAATGACGGCTCGCTCAAGCCTCTGAAGGAAACCGCCTGGATGGTGGGGCTGACCTGGCACGCCACGCCCACCTGGGACATCTACGCCTATGACGGCGCGGAGCGTCTGAACGCTAATGCCGGAACCGACGGCGCTGGCAAGGCGTTTGGCTATGGCAACGCCCTGTTCAACAATGCACAGTGCGGTTCCATCGCGCCAATTGCGGGCGCCGCCTGTACAGCCAACGTCAAGGACGTGACCCAAAGCTCGATCGGGTTCTGGCACAAGCTCTATGTAGGCAATTTCGGTCGCGTGCAGTATGGCGCTACCTATACCTACACCAAGCAGTCCGCATTCGCAGGCATTGGCGGCGCGCCCTCGGTTGACGAAAACATCATCATGACCAGCGTGCGTTACTACCCATTCTAAGACTATGGTGGGCTGACGGCGTCGCCAAAACGTCATCAGCCTCGCCTAATCAACCACACAAGACGAAACAAAAACCTTGGAGGAAATGATGTCAGGAAGTGCAGAGGTATTAGTCGATATACCAAAGGGAGAGACCCATCCCCGGCTGGTGATCTTCGCCTCGTCCCTCGGGACGGTGTTCGAGTGGTACGACTTCTTTCTATATGGAACTCTGGCGGTCTTTTTTGGCGCCAAGTTCTTCCCCAGCGGGAATGAAACCGCCACCATCCTGGCCAATCTGGCCGTATTCGGCGCGGGCTTTGGCGTGCGCCCCCTGGGCGCCATCGTGTTTGGCCATCTGGGCGATCTGTGGGGCCGCAAGCACACCTTCCTTCTGACCATCGCCATCATGGGCGCCTCCACCTTCTTCGTCGGCCTGGCGCCGACCTATGACATGGTGGGTCTGTGGGCCCCGGCGATCCTGGTCTTCCTGCGTCTGGCCCAGGGTCTGGCGCTGGGCGGCGAATATGGCGGCGCGGCCACCTATATCGCCGAGCACTCGCCCGAGCATACGCGTGGCGTCCATACCGCGTGGATCCAGACCACCGCCACGGCGGGTCTGTTCCTGTCGCTGCTCGTGATCATGGCCTGTCGCGGCCTGATGTCGGAAGCCACCTTCAAGGATTACGGCTGGCGCATCCCGTTCCTGCTTTCCGTCGTTCTGCTGGGCGTATCCCTGTGGATCCGCCTGATGCTGAACGAAAGCCCGCTGTTCGCCGCGATGAAGGCGTCCGGCAAGCATTCGACCAACCCCTTCGCCGACGCTTTCGGCAACTGGAAGAACGGCAAGATCGTGCTTCTGGCCATTTTCGGCCTGACCATGGGCCAGGGCGTCGTCTGGTATTGCGGCCAGTTCCAGGCCCTGTTCTTCCTGCAGAACGCGCTGCACCTCGACTACACCTCAGCCTATATCGCCATCATGGCGGCTCTGGCGCTGGGCACACCCTTCTTCATCATCTTTGGCTGGCTGTCCGACAAGATCGGCCGCAAGTGGATCATCATGGCGGGCTGTATTCTGGCCGTCCTGACCTATTTCCCCCTGTTCAATGCGCTGGGATCAGCCGTCAACCCCGACCTGATCGCCGCACAAACGGCCTCGCCGGTCTCCGTGGTCGCCGCCAAGTGTGAAACAAGCTTCTTCGCCAAGGCGTTCAACCCGGCCCCGTCAACCGTGTGCGACAAGTCGATGAACGCCCTCTATGCTCAGGGTGTGAACTATAGCCGTGCAGAAGCCGTGGCTGGTCAGCCTGAACTGTCCATCGCTTTCGGCTCCGCCGCCAATCTGACCTATGACTCGGCGAGCAAGACCTACACCGTCGTGACCACCAAGGACGGCAAGAGCGAAGTGTTCCCCAAGGCGGGCGCAGACAAGGCCACCGCCGCCAAGGCCCTGCCCTCGGCTCTGGGCGCAGGCCTGAAGGCCGCCGGCTATCCGGCCAAGGCGGATCTGAAGAAGGTGAACTGGCCGATGACGATCGGCATCCTGTTCATCCTGATCCTCTATGTGACCATGGTCTATGGCCCCATAGCGGCCTATCTGGTGGAGCTGTTCCCCACGCGCATCCGCTACACCTCCATGTCGCTGCCCTATCACATCGGCAATGGCTGGTTCGGCGGGTTCCTGCCCTTCTTCATGCTGGCCATCGCCACCTTCAAGGGCAACATCTTCGCCGGACTGATCTATCCGATCGTGATCGCGGCGGTGACGGTGGTGATCGGGGTTCTGTTCCTGCCCGAGACCAAGGACCGCATCCTGAAGGAAGACTGAACATCGTGCGACCTGCGCGGGCGGGCCCGTTCCGCCCGCGCTATTTTCAATTCAAATGACTGACAAGGCGCTCGGAGGCGCAACTCCCATGTCCGACACCAATCTGTTTCCTGTTCGCCCTGAATGGGCCGCCCGGGCGCATGTGGACGCTGCGGCCTATGATCGGCTATGCGAGGAGGCCGTCTCCAGCCCCGACACCTTCTGGCGCCGCATCGGCGAGCGCCTGACCTGGCGCACGCCCTTTTCCGAGGTGCGCGACGTCAGCTTCAAGGCCGATGATTTCCGGATCAGCTGGTACGCCGACGGCGCCCTGAACGTGTCAGAAAACTGCATCGACCGCCACCTGCCCCGCCGCGCCGACCAGACCGCCATCATCTGGGAAGGCGATGACCCGCGCGCCTCGCAGCACATCACCTATCGCCAGCTTCACGACAGCGTCTGCCGCCTCGCCAATGTGCTCAAGGCTCGCGGCGTGAAGAAGGGCGACCGGGTCACCATCTATCTGCCCATGATCCCCGAAGCCGCCTATGCCATGCTGGCCTGCGCGCGCATCGGCGCCATCCATTCGGTCGTGTTTGCGGGCTTCTCGCCGGACGCGCTGGCCAGCCGGATCAATGACTGCGGCTCCAAGGTCGTGATCACCGCCGACGAGGGCGTGCGTGGCGGTCGCGGCGTGCCCCTGAAGAGCAATGTGGACGCCGCCCTGTCTCACGCCACCGGCGTGGAGACCGTTCTGGTGGTCGCGCGCACAGGCGTCGCCATACCCATGACCGAAGGACGCGATGTCAGCTATGAAGCCGCGGTGGCCGACGCCTCGCCCATCTGCGCTGCGGAAGTCATGAATGCGGAAGACCCGCTTTTCATTCTCTATACGTCTGGCTCCACGGGCAAACCCAAGGGCGTGCTGCACACCTCCGGCGGCTATCTGGCCTGGGCCAGCTATACGCATGAAATCATCTTCGACTACCGCCCCGGCGAGGTCTTTTGGTGCTCGGCTGATGTGGGCTGGGTGACCGGCCACTCCTATATCGTCTACGGCCCTCTGGCCAATGGCGCCACCACCGTGATGTTCGAAGGCGTGCCGACCTTCCCCTCGGCCAGCCGCTTCTGGCAGGTGGTCGACAAGCATCAGGTGGAGATATTCTACACCGCCCCCACCGCCATCCGCGCCCTGATGCGCGAGGGCGAGGAACCGGTGCGCAAAACGTCGCGCAAGTCCCTGCGCCTGCTGGGCTCGGTCGGCGAGCCGATCAATCCTGAAGCCTGGCTCTGGTACAACCGCGTGGTGGGCGAGCATCGCTGCCCCATCGTGGACACCTGGTGGCAGACCGAGACCGGCGCCTGCATGATCAGCCCACTGCCCGGCGCCACGGCGCTGAAGCCAGGCTCGGCCTCGAAGCCGATGCCCGGCGTTCAACTGCAACTCGTGGATCAGGAAGGCAACGTGCTGGAAGGGGCGGCGGAAGGCAATCTATGCCTGACCGACAGCTGGCCCGGTCAGGCCCGCACCCTG
>CAIOJR010000235.1 GCA_903858685.1 uncultured Caulobacterales bacterium
GCAGGAAGCTGTTGGGGCGGGTGGGGCCGGGTCTGTTCGCCGCCTTCGCCACCCTGATCCTGACAGGCGCGGCGACCCATGGCCGCAATCTGCTTCTGGCCCTGTGGCTCGGCCTTGCCGCCTGGCTGATCGTCGGCGCGGGGCTGATCCTTGTCCGCAAGGCGCGGGTCGGGCAGGCGCCGTGGGCGGATTCGGTCCGGCTTGCGCGCGCCCTGCCCGCTGCGACCTATGGCGCCATCATCGCCCATCTGGGCATAGGCCTGCTGGTCGCCGGTCTGGGCGGCGGCACGACAGCCAGACAGGAGGGCGTCGCCCTGCTCGCCCCCGGCCAGAGCACGCCCTTCATCGGCATGACCCTGACGATGAAGGACGTCACGCCGGGCAAGGGGCCGAACTTCGACTATGTGCGCGCGCGCATCGACGCGGTGGATTCGCACGGCGGCGCGGTTCATTTCGCCCCGGAACGTCGCTTCTATCCCGAGCGCCAGTCAGAAACGACCAAGGCCAGCGTGCGGGAATCGCCGTTTGGCAACCTCTATGTGGCGCTGGGCGATCAGGTGTCGGACGGACGCTGGACCGTGCGCTTCTACAGCCACCCCCTCGCCATCTGGATCTGGCTGGGCGGGGCGGTCATGGCGCTGGGCGGGATCATCGCCCTTGTCGGCAATCGCGTCGCCTCCGGGCCGCGCCAGGGCGACAGCGCGGCGGAGGTCAGGGCGGGAGCTGACTCATGAGCATGTCCAAAAAGGCGATGATCGCCGCTGCAGTCGCGCCGCTTCTGCTGTTCGCAGGATTGGCGGCGACGCTTGCGCTGGGCCTGCAAAAGGACCCGTCCACCCTGCCCTCCGTCCTGATCGGCAAGCCCGCGCCAAGGTTCAGCCTCGGACCTGTGCGGACCGGCGACAGCGGCTTTTCCAGCGCAGACATCAATGGCAGGGTCGCGCTGATCAATGTCTGGGGCTCGTGGTGCGGCGCCTGCAAGATCGAGCATCCCTATCTGGTCGAACTGGCCGCTCAGGGTGCGCCGATCTATGGCGTCGACTGGCAGGATGACCCGGCCGACGGCGCGGACACGCTGAAAAAGATGGGCGACCCCTATATCAAGGTCGGCAATGACCAGGCCGGACGCGCAAGCCTTGATCTGGGCGTGACCGGCGCGCCCGAGACCTTCGTCATCGACAAGCACGGTCAGGTTCGCTTCAAGCAGATCGGCCCGATCACGCCGCAGGTCTGGCAGGCGACGCTGCAACCCCTCGTCGCCAGGCTGGAGGCCGAACGATGATGAGACATCCACGGCGTTTAGCCTCAGCCCTGACCGCAACAGCCCTGTTCATGACGCCCATGCTGGCCGGCGCGGTCGAGCCGGACGAAATGGTGCCCGACGCGCGTCTGGAAGCGCGCGCCCAGTCGATCAGCAAGGAATTGCGCTGCGTCGTCTGTCAGAACCAGAATATTGACGACAGCGCCGCTCCCCTCGCCCGCGACATGCGCCTGATTGTGCGTGAACGGCTCAGCGCAGGCGACACAGACGCTCAGGCCAAGGCCTATCTGGTGGCGCGCTATGGCAATTTCGTCCTGCTGCGTCCCCCCTTCCAGCCGAATACCTGGGCGCTCTGGCTTGGCCCGCTGGTCATACTGGCGGCGGCGGGCTCCGCCCTGGCCTTCGCCGCACGCAGCGGCGCCGCCGACCCTGAAGATCTACTGCCGAACGAAGATGAGGACCTGATCTGATGCCGCAGATGTTGATCTATTTCCTGCTTGGCGCACTCGCCATGGGCATCCTTGTCGCGCCCTTCATCCGTCGGCCCGGCGCATCGGCCAAGGCGGCGCCTACACCGGAAGCGACGCCAGCAGCGCCAAGTCCGCCACCGCGCGCCAACCAATTTGTCGGGCTTCCGCGGGGGATCGTCCTGTCTGCAGGCGGCGGAGTCGTCGTGCTGATCGCCGCAGTCGCCCTCTATCTTGGGGGGTCCGGCAGTGGCGGCGGAACCGCAGCCGTGGCGACCCCTGATCCGGCGGCGCCGGGCGCAACAGCGACGACAGGGGTCGGCGCCAAGCTGCCCGATGTGGACACCATGATCACGCGCCTGGCCAAGCGCCTCGAAGCCAAGCCCGATGATCCGGAAGGGTGGCGGATGCTGGGCTGGTCCTATTTCGGAACGCAACACTATCCCGAAGCGGTGAAAGCCTACGCCAAGGCGGTCGAGCAACGCCCCGGCGACGCCAGCTTTCAGTCAGCCTATGGCGAGGCGATCACCAAGGCCGCCAATGATCGCGTCACCCCCGAAGCGGTCGACGCCTTTCGCAAAGCTCTGGCCATCAACGCCAAGGACGACCGGGCACGCGTCTATATGGCCCGCCTCAAGCATCAGAACGGCGACAGCAAGGGCGCGCTGAACGATCTGTTCGCCATTCTGAACGCCGCCGCGCCCGACTCGGTGGGCGCCGTCAGCGCCAGGGAGGCGATCCGCAAGGTGTCAGCTGACAGCGGCGTCAGCGTCGCCGATCGCCTGCCGCCCGAACCTTCCGCACAGGCTGCTCCCGCCATGTCGGCGGCGCCCTCCGGAGTCCCTGGCCCGACGGCGGCGGACGTGCAGGCGGCGCAGAAAATGGCGCCCTCCGACCAGCAGGCCATGGTCGAAGGCATGATCAACCGGCTGGAGGGGCGGCTGGCGACCTCGCCCAAGGATGCGGACGGCTGGATCATGCTGATCCGCTCCCGCAAGCAGATGGGCCAGGATGACAAGGCCCACGCGGCCCTCACCCATGGACTGGCCGCCTTCGTGGGCGATGAGCCCAGCCGCGCCCGTATCAGCGCAGCAGCGCGCAGCTTTGGGGTGGAATAGTGCTGTTGACCGAAGCGAGCGCCTTCGCGGTTCCCGACTGGCTTGACGACAAGTGGCTCTTCTATGCGGGCCTGCTGATCCCCGTTGTCTTGTTCTTTCACATCCGCCGCCAAAGGCGCGAGACCATCAGCCTGGCCAAACAGGCTGAGGCCAAGGAGGCGGGCATGGACGAGCCCCCGTCCCTTCACCCGGTCATCGACCCCGTCCTGTGCATTGGATGCGGTTCCTGCGCCAAGGCCTGCCCCGAGGGCGACATTATCGGGATGATCCGAGGCAAGGCGGAACTGGTGGAGCCCAGTCACTGCATCGGCCACGGAGCGTGTCGCGCGGCCTGTCCGGTCGGCGCCATCACCCTGGTGTTCGGCACCGAACGGCGCGGCATCGAGCTTCCTCACGTCAAGCCGGATTTCCAGTCCAACGTCCCGGGCGTCTATATCGCCGGAGAGCTTGGCGGCATGGGCCTGATCCGAAACGCCATCGAACAGGGCCGTCAGGCGATCGAAGAGATCGGCAAGCGATCGAAACAGGCGGGCCGCAAGGTCGAGGCGGCCTATGACGTCGCCATCGTCGGCGGCGGGCCAGCGGGGATTTCCGCCAGTCTGGCGGCCAAGGCCATGGGTCTTCGCGCCGTGACCATCGAACAGCAATCCATGGGCGGCACAGTGGCCCATTATCCCCGCGGCAAGCTGGTCATGACTCAACCTGCCGAACTGCCCGGCCATGGAAAGATGAAGTTCCGCGAAGTCGGCAAGGAGGCGCTGCTGGCCTTCTGGACCGAAGTCATCGAAAAGGCCGGATTGCAGATAGACTATGACGAGCGAGTGGATCGGGTTCGCCCCGACGCTGGCGCTTTCGAAGTCACCACCAACCGCCGCACCATCCGCGCTGCCTCTGTGCTTCTGGCGACCGGCCGTCGCGGCACGCCACGAACCCTGGATGTGGAGGGTGAGGACCTGCCCAAGGTCGTCTATCGTCTCGTCGACCCCGAACAATATGCGTCCAGACACGTTCTAGTGGTCGGCGGCGGCGACAGCGCCCTTGAGGCGGCCGCAACACTGGCCGAAGAGACCGACGCAAACGTGACCCTGGCCTATCGCAGCGCCGCCTTTTCCAGAGCCAAGAAGAAGAATCTTGAGCGGGTCGCCGCGTTGAAATCCTCTGACCGGCTGAGGGTCTATATGGAAACAGATGTCGTCAGGATTGAAGAGGACTGCGTCATCCTGAAGCGCGGCGATCAGACCGGAAAACTGCCCAATGACGCTGTGATCATCTGCGCCGGTGGCGTATTGCCCACGCAGTTCCTCAAGGACATCGGCATCGAGATCGAGGTCAAGCGCGGCGAACGCGCCATGGCCTCGGCTGAACCCTGATCCGGCCGCCCCTAGACGGAATGCTGGCCGCGAGCCCAGGCGCTGATCAACAGCACGGCCACGGCGATGACCTGGGTTTTGACGCGCCAGGCCATGAAGCGGTTTGACGTCTCAGCCGCCTGCGATCCGTTCCGGGCGAAGGCGATCATGCCTATGACGAACGAACCGACCACGGTGATCAGCGAAAGGGCTGTGAGAAGGTCCAGAATGATGTCCATGGCGCGCAGATAAGCCTTCAATTTTGCTCCGCCAGATCTTGAAATTTGGAATGCCCTGAATCTGGCGGCGCGCACGCGTGGCCGGCGCCTCCCATGCTTGCGGAAACACGCAGGAGGAAGGTGCGTGTATTCCGCTCGACTTCCCTTTTGGACAGGTTGGCCGGGACCATCCGGGCGACCATGTTCACCCGGCCGGGAGCTGATCTCGGGCGCCGGAAAGTCTGGCGAATTCGAGGAAGCCACGATGAACTATATCTCGCATGATGCACGCCTGTTTGACCTGGACGGGAAACTGGTCGTGCCGGAAGACGTGCAGGAAGCCGTCCGCAAGCTGATCCGCTGGGCGGGTGAAGATCCCCAGCGTGAAGGCCTTGTCGACACGCCCAAGCGCTTTGCGCGGGCTTGGCGGGAATATTGTCAGGGCTATGAAGACGACCCCGGTGTCCACCTGTCGCGCACCTTCCAGGAGGTCGGCGGCTATGACGAGATCGTGCTGTTGAAGGACATCCCCTTCCAGTCGCACTGCGAGCACCACATGGCGCCCATCACCGGCAAGGCCTCCATCGCCTATCTGCCGAGGGACCGCGTGGTGGGAATTTCAAAGCTCGCCCGCGTGCTTCAGGGCTATGCACAGCGTCTGCAAGTCCAGGAACGCCTGACTGCCGAAGTCGCCCAATGCATCTGGGAGCATCTCAAGCCGCATGGCGTGGCCGTGGTGATCGAAGCGCGTCATGGCTGCATGACGGGTCGCGGCGTACGGACGCCAGACGTCAATATGGTGACCAGCCGCGTGCTGGGCTCCTTCCTTGACGACCCGGCGAGCCGCAAGGAAGTCCTGTCCCTGATGGGACGATGAGCGGCGTGAAGATCGCCGTCATCGGCGCGGGCATGGCCGGTCTGGCCTGCGCCGAGGCCCTGACCGCACAAGGTCACAGACCCATCCTGTTTGACAAGGGGCGCGGTCCGGCAGGGCGCATGGCCACCCGACGGCTGAAAACACCGGCTGGCGAGGTCGTGTTCGATATGGGCGCCCAGTATTTCACAGTTCGCAATCCCGATTTCGCGGAGGCTGTGTCTCGCTGGCTGGAGCTTGGCCTTGTCGCACCCTGGCCGGACGCCGGGCCCCAGGCCTGGGTCGGCGCGCCGTCCATGACCGCACCGCTCAAGGCCATGGCGGCTGGGCTGGAGGTTGAGTGGAACAGCTTTGTCATGGGACTGAGCCGCCACGAAGGACAATGGCGCGTCCATACGAAAACGGGCGAGGCGGGCGACTTTGACGCGGTCGCCATCGCCCTGCCCGCCGAACAGGCCACACCGCTTCTGGCCCTGACAGATCCGTCGTTCCACCGCCGCAACCTCCTGTCGCCAACCTCTCCCTGTTGGACGGCCATGCTCACCTTCAGCGAGCCCTTGTCGACGTCATCCTCAATCCTGCGACAGCGGGGCTGCGTGCAATGGGCCGCGCGCAACAGCGCAAAGCCCGGCCGCGTCGGGCCGGAGGCCTGGACCGTGCATGCCAGCCACGACTGGTCGCTCGCCCACCTCGAACAGTCCGCCGAATGGGTCGCCGACGCCTTGTGTGACGCGCTTCTCACCCTGACCGAGGACGAGGGTCGTGATTATGTGACGGCCTCAGCCCACCGCTGGCGCTTCGCCCTTTCCACCGGGCTGGGACTTGACAGCCTTTGGAACCGCCAAATCAGGCTGGGCGTCTGCGGCGACTGGCTTCTGGCGCCGCGCGTCGAAAGCGCATGGCTGTCGGGCGTGTCCCTGGCGCGACGGATCGGAGCGGACGTCAATGAGCCAAAGAGCCAGGCGGAGACGATCTTGGCCAACTGACGGACAAAACGGCAACAGCTTGACGCGCCGTGGAAACGCCTCTCTCGTGGCGACACATGTGATGCGTTGGAGCAACCGGACTTGGCCGTCATACTCGCCCTGCACGCCCATCCAGATGATATCGAGACGCTCTGCGCCGGCACTCTGGCGACACTGGCAGTCGAAGGCCACGACATCAGGATCGTGACGGCCACGGCCGGCGAATGCGGATCGGAAAGCACCGATCTGGAGCAAACCGGTCGGATAAGGCGCGGCGAGGCGGCAAGGGCGGCTCAGATGATTGGCGCAGAGTATCGTTGCGCCGACCTGCCCGACCTCTCAGTATTCAATGACGATCCATCGCGGCGCAGAATAACCGAAATGGTTCGCTGGAGCCGGGCGGACATCGTGCTGGCGCCGTCGCCCGCTGACTATCACCCTGATCACGAGGCGGTCAGCCAACTGGTGAGAGACGCCTGTTTCGCCGCTTCCGTGCCGAACTATCGCACAGGCGGGGCCGCCCCCCTCACGGCGATTCCTCATCTGTATTTCATGGACCCGATCGGCGGGCGCAACCGGGACGGCGTGCGGGTGCAGCCCGATTTTGGCGTGAACATAGAGGCCGCCATGCCCGCCAAGCGGTCCATGCTGTCAGCCCATGAGAGCCAGAACAGCTGGGTCGCCCGCCAGCACGACATAGCCGACCATCTTGCATCAATGGAGGCGTGGTCCATGGCGCGAGGGCGGCACATAGGCGTGACCTATGCGGAAGGCTTTCGACAGTACCGCCACCACCCCTATCCAGAGACGCCGGCCCTTCAGGACCTGCTCGGCCTGTTGATGATCCTGCCGCCGCAGAAGCGCAGCTGAGCTATAGTCCGGCCGCACCCTGTGCGGAGGAGTCGTACTGCGCCCAGATCGGGGCGCAATCCACGGTCGCCCCCTCGATCATGGCCTGATCGATCGCCATCACCGTCAGGCCTGCGACCATGGAATCGTGCGGGGTGACCGGAAAAGCCGCGCCCTGCTCCAGAGTGCGCTTCAGGTCGATCGCCATAGCCTGATCGGCGCCATTGTGATTGTCGTCGGTCAAGCCGCCGAATTCGAGCTTTTCGGGTCGCCCCCGCGCCAGGGTCTCGCGAAGGGTCAGCCTGTTGCGCACCAGATCGGCCACAAGCGTCGCCCCTGTCCCGGCCACGTACCAGCGGCGTTCCTGCAGAGCCACATGACTGTTGGCGTGGAAGGACAGGCGGACATTGTTCTCATATTCCACCAGGGCGACCTGATGATCCGTCACATCCATGTCGGACTGGAAGGCGTCATTGGCCCCCGCCCAGCCGGGGTGCGTGGCGACATAGGCCTCCTGTCCGTCAGGATAGAGGCGCGGCTCGGCCGCCCGATCCGGATTAAAGATGCGCCGACCGCCAAAGCTGGCCACGCGCGCGGCCCGCGATCCCGCCAGACGGTTGAATATATCGAAATCATGGCAGACCTTGTCCAGCAGGTAGGACCCGCCCCAGGCCTGTCGGCGGCGCCAGTTCCGCGCCAGATAGGCGCCGTGCTCGGGGTGCAGATGTTCGGTCGCATCAATGGAAATGATCCGGCCCATCTGACCGCTGTCGATGCGCTTGATGACCTCCTGCACGATGGGCATGGAGCGCATGACCAATCCGACATAGACCGGCGCGCAGGCGGGCGCAGCAAGCCTTCGCGCCAGAAGGTTCGTCTCCAGCAGCGTCCTGACGATGGGCTTTTCGCAAAAAATCGGAAACCCGGCATCCAGTGCGGCGGTCAGGTGCTCATAGTGCAGATGATTGGGCGAACCGATCATGACCAGATCATAGGGGCCCTGCGCCAACAGGGTGGCCACATCCGGAAGCGACTGGCCCATGGCAAGACCCGCTGCGCCCATGATCGGCGCGCCAATCGGATCGGGGTCCACATGATGCGCCAGTTCAAAGCGCCAGCCCACCTCGCGCATGGCGCTGAGCACATGGGCGATACGCTGACCCAGTCCGATCACGCCAATCCTGTAAGTGCGCATGAGGCTATCCCGGCTGTACACCCTGTTGGCGACGAGGTTAGCCAAGAGACGCGCCGCGCGCCATGGCCCAGTGGAAAGCCCGCGCCAACGCGCCAGGGGCTTATCCATGGCCTCGCGGCGGTATAGCGTGAGCGCCATGTGCGACACCCTGACCGCCCTGCCCCCGACCACCGCGACCGGCGCTGTGCTGTTCGCCAAGAACAGCGACCGCGAGCGCAATGAGGCGCAATGTCTTGAAAGCCGCCCGGCCCGCCAGTCCAGCCCCGGCGCCCGGCTCAGATTGACCTATATCGAGATAGACGAGGTCGTCGCGACTCACGCCTGCATCCTCAGTCGCCCCTTCTGGATGTGGGGCGCGGAGATGGGGGCCAATGACGCCGGCCTGGTGATCGGCAACGAGGCCATGCACGCCCTGATCGCCCCCTCACGGCGCCCGGCCTTGACCGGTATGGACCTTGTGCGTCTGGGGCTGGAGCGCGCGGCCACGGCGGCGCAGGCCGTACAGGTCATCACCCGCCTTCTGGAAGAGCATGGACAGGGTGGAAACTGCGGCCATCTCAATCCGTTCCACTATCACAACGGCTTCATCATCGCCGACCCGACCGAGGCCTATGTGCTTGAAACTGTGGGCCGATACTGGATCGTCGAAAAGGTCGCCGGCGTGCGCGCCCTGTCCAATGCGCTGAGCATCGGCGAAGATCATCACGCCGCATCGCAAGCCTTGCTGGATCTGGCAAGCGCGGAGAACTGGCGCAACGCCAAGGGTCGCTTCGACTTTGCAGAACGGCTGATCGACCCCGTCAAGGACGCCGCCACCTTTGGCCGGGGCCGATGCGCGCGAGCCACGTCTCTCCTGGCGCCGCGGGCGGGTCGGATCACCCTGGACGACATGCTGAACGTGCTGCGCGACCACGGATCCGAGGCCGATGGCGACGCCCAATGGTCCCCGCGCAAGACGAAGGTTCGCTCCATCTGCATGCACGCCGCACACGGAGCGCGGCGCAGCCAGTCGGTGGCCTCCATGGCGTCCGATCTCACACCGAACAGGATGACCCACTGGTTCACGGCCACTTCAGCACCCTGTCTGAGCCTGTTTCGGCCCGTTGTGGCGGGTTTGCCGCTGCCCGGGCACGGTCCGCCGCCGACGGATCGGTTTGATCCCGAAAGTCTGTGGTGGCGCCATGAACAGATGCACCGCGCCGCCTTGAACCGCTTCGGCGATGTTCTGGCCGATATCGCGCCAGAGCGCGACGCCCTGGAAGCCGGGTTTCGCAACCGCATGGCCAAGGCCTGGAGCGGTGGAGACGCCGCCCTCATGCAAGCGATTCAACACTGCTGGGACGAAGCGGAAAAAGCCGAAACCCGGTGGTTATCAGCCGTAACAGGAGCTCGCGCCCAGTCCCCAGACGCCCGCGGCCGCTCCGGCGCATTGGCCTGGGCGCGGCTCAATCAGGCCGCAGGGTTCAAGAAAGCCCTGTGACGGCGATGCCTTGCACAAAGATGTTTGGTGCCCCAGGCCGGACTCGAACCAGCACGCCTCTCGGCAACAGATTTTGAGTCTGCCGCGTCTACCATTTCGCCACTGGGGCACAGGGC
>CAIOJR010000236.1 GCA_903858685.1 uncultured Caulobacterales bacterium
GATCGAGCGGCTGGCCAAGGCGCTGGTCGAGCGCCCGGCCTTGGCGATGGAAATCCCGATGGCGCAAAATCCGGAGCTTGACGCCCCGGCTCTGGCCGAGGCGGCCTATGGCGCGGCGCTGAACGCGGCGGCGCTGAAGGCTGCGCCAAAGGGAACCAAACCCGAAGCTGCGGTCGCGCTGTTCGCCACGGACCGCGGCCGGCGAAAGGCGTTGGAATATCTCTATCGCCAGGAGATCGGCCAGAAGCCGGTTGCGCCAAAGCCTGAACTGGTCAAACCCGGCGAAACCGTCGACCCGGACAAGGCGGCCATAGGCTGGCTGGAAGCGCGACTCCGGCCCCGTTACAAGGCCTCCGACATCGCCCTGCAACGGCTGGGCGCGGCGCGGGCTCGTGCGGTGGAGGCGGCCATGGTCAAGGCCGCCGGCATCGACCCCAAACGCCTGTTCGTCATTACCGCTCCGCCCGAGACGGGATCGCAGGTGGAGATGAACCTTCAGCTCAGATGAGCTTTTCGCCATGTGCTGGCGCGGGCGGCGCCAGCGCATCCGCCGCCGGGCGCCGCCGCTATCGGGCAACGGGGACGGATTTTTCCACCGGCGTTGTGCTATGCTTTGTTGTCGTTAGAGTGAGAGTCAGGGGCGTCTGGTGACTTGGAAAATGATCTTGGGCGCGATGGCCGTCTCGGGCGCCCTGTGGTCTGCGGCCAATGCGGCTGACCCTGCCGATCACGCGTCGCGGCCAATGCCGGGCGACAATCTGGCATTCATCCAGCCCACGGATGGGCTTGTGATTGATATTGGGCCCGGCCTGAACCTTCATCCCGCCCATATTGGCGTCTCCACAATGGTTTTGGATCCGGTTCCGGTGATGGAGGTCCAGTGGGGACGAGACGTGCATGTCAGTCTGGCGGACGGCGTTTCCTATGATCCGGTTCATCTGGGCCCGCTGTCGCTGGGCGCTATCGTGGAGCCGAAACAGGACTATGCAGCGACGCGATTGACCCGCGGCCTGTGAACGGCGGACCGAACGGAAGCCGGGGGGCTGGCGCGCCTGACGACAGCCTTTGGGGTTGCAGAGTTTCGCGCCCGGCAGTCACTGGACGGAGATGACACCAAATCAGCCGATCTGGCTTTCGATACGGCCTGGAACCAGACCTCGCGTCTTTCCATCGCTCTGGAGGCGCGGACCTCCTGGTCCAATGAAGCGTTCGTGCTGCCGGGACGAAAAACCAAGAAACCCCGCACCCGACCGCCATCGCAAATTCTGCGGACATCTACTCCGTCGGCGCACAGGTCGCGGTGATCTATCGCCTCTCAAGGGACTGGTGGGTCAGCGGGCTGGTTGGAAAGGATGAGATTGTCCAGGCGCGGAAGGAAACGCTCTATCTCACAACACGCAGCGTGCCTCAGCTTGCGATCGTGATCACCCGCCGATTCCGGATCTTTTGAAGGGCCGGGCTCCAGCCCCCTTCAGGGCAGGCCGTCCCCGGGGCTGGCAGGGCGCTGGCCATGGGCCGTCATCAGACGTCGCGGCCGCGCCGCCCCTGCTGAGGGGCGCAACCGTCAGAGGGCGGGGTCGACACGATGCGCATAGGTCGCATCGAAGCGCGCCTTGACGTAGTCAGCCGCGAGTATGGGCAGGTACTTGCTCGCGCCGAAACCCTCGATCGTCGAAACCAGCGCGTCTGGATTGGGGTCAAGGAAGAACGGAATTGAATATCGCTCCCGGTCTGGCGGCGCCACCCGATGGGGGGTGGAAACGTAGGCGTCATTGGTCCAGCGCATCAAGCAGTCGCCGATATTGCAGGTGAAGGCGTAGGGAATGCTGGGCGCATCGACCCATATTCCGCTGCGGGTCTTCAGCTGAAGTCCCGCCACGCTGTCTGTCGCCAGAAGGGTCAGGTTGCCATAATCGGTGTGCTCGCCCGCGCCCCACTGGCCGGGCGCGGCGCTGGCCCGGCTGGCCGGGTAGCGCAACAGGCGCAGCACCGCCATCGGCGTGTTCAGCTTGTCTTCGAAGAAGTTTTCGGCAAGCCCGAGGTCGAGCGCAAACCCGCGGTGGATTAATTGCCCCAGATCCAGACATGCGGCGAAATAGTTGAGCAGCGGCTCACGCCAGTCTGGCAGGTCGGGCCAGAGGTTTGGACCTCGGCACTCAAGCTCCGCCAGGACCTGAGGGTGGTCCGCTGGCAGTTCCAGTCCGATATTGAAGGACTCGTTGATGTCAGGGGGGGAGTCTGCGTCGAGGTGTTCGCTTCCAAGGTCCCCGTAGCCGTTGTTGCTGCGCGACAATTTGAGCGACAGCGCCTGTTTCTCGGCCATCGGCAGGGCGAAAAAGCGCTTCGCGGCTGCAAATACGCTATCCATCAGCACATGATCCACCCCATGGCCGGTGGCATAGAAAAACCCGGTATTTCGACAAGCTTGGTGAAGCTGTGCGGCGACCGCCAGACGATCGGACATGAGGTCGGATCTGAGACCGGAAACGTCGATCATGGGAATGTCTGTCACGGCCGGCTCCGATATGCAGCATGACTTCCTAGCTTGGCCGTGACGTCGTGCAAGAAGGAACTTGCGACCGGATGCGCATCTTCTGGCGCCATGCCGGTATTTTTGTCGGCCCGTTGAAAAAATCGCCACGTCATTTTGCATGCCTGAAGTGGCGTGACGCCTTTGCGTGACAGGGGCGCTTTGTGGCCTGTGCGACGAGGTTTTGGTCCTGTCCAGAGATTGACCCTGGTCGTTCACGTGGGTCGTGATTTGGTGTTCAGCCTGAGCGCGCCAATATTCGAAATATTCGTCGGGCTTGTTTGAAATATAGACGCCCAACCTGGCGTCTTCAGTGATGATGAGCCCTGTTATGTGGAATTTTTGTTGTAAACCCACATGGGAGGAATAGGTTTGAGCGGCGTATCAAGGCGAGCCGAGAATGAATCTCGCCACGCGCGGGCGAACAAGGCGTGATTGCAGGATGAAAATCTCGGACAGTGTCGCTCTGGTCACCGGTGGCAATCGGGGCATAGGGGAGGCGTTTGTTCGTGCGCTGCTCGCTGGCGGCGCGCGACGGGTCTATGTGGGCTCGCGCGATGTGGCGAACGCCAGACATCTCGTGGATGAGGCGCCTGACCGGGTCGTGGCGATCCCGCTGGATGTCACCCATCCGCAGGATGTGGAGCAGGCCGCCGCAAATTGTCCTGACGTCAGCATATTGATCAATAATGCCGGCGCCTTCTGCATGCAGACCTTGCTTCGCGCGCCGGACATGACCAGCGCGCGCATGGAAATGGAGATCAACTATTTCGCGCCGCTGGCCATGTGCCGCGCCTTTGCGCCGATCCTGGGGCGAAATCCACAAAGCGCGATCGCCAATGTGCTGTCGTCCGGCGGCGTGGTCGCGGTTCCGGGGATGGGCGGATACAGCCCCTCCAAATTCGCCGCCCGCGCCATGACCACCTGCATTCGGGCGGAACTGGCTCCACAGGGGACAAGCGTCACGGCGCTGATCGTGGGCTCGGTGGACACCCGGATGGCCAGCCATGTCGAGGGTTTCAAGGAGGCGCCAGCCACCATCGCCAAGGCGGGTCTGAAGGCGATCGAGCGCGGCATTGACGAGATGGATACCGACTCCATGGCCATCGAGGTTCGCGCCAGTCTTGCGCGGGATCCGAAGGCCCAGGAGTTGATGATGCGGCGGTCCTTGTCCACGGATCGGGTCAGCACCGGTCGGTGAGGTCTGCCTGACGACGCCGAACAAGGGCGATGGCTTCTGGAGGACACCATGACAGAACAGGAAATCCTGGACTTTGCCGAAAAATTTGTCGGCGCTATCCAGTCCGGCGATGTGGATAAGGTCCGCGCCTGCTATGCGCCGGACGCCAAGCTTTGGCATAATACGGACAATGTCGAGCAGACCGTGGCGCAGAACATGAAGGTGCTCGACTGGTTCATACAGAAACTTCCAGACCGCAAATATCGCGTTCTTCGACGCGAAGCCCTGAGGGACGGCTTTGTGCAACAGCATGTGCTGGAGGCGACCTTGCCCGATGGCGCGCGGTGGACGATGTCAGCCTGTGTCGTGGTGAAGATGGAAAACGGGGTCATCACCCGACTAGATGAATATATCGACTCTGCAGAGGCCAAGGCCCTGCAGGTCCTTGGTCGATAAGCGTTTCTGCGGCGACACGGCTGAAAAGCGAGGCGTCGGGCGTCCGCTTCCCTAAAAGCACTGACGCGTATAGCATCGCCCACAATGCCGGGCTCCGAATAGACGCCTGGCGGCAAAAAACGTCCCCGGGGGGATCTGATGACCTATATTCTGGGAGGGTGGCAGACCGATTTCGCCGCTAACTGGACCCGTCAGGGCATGGAAATGGCCGACGCCTTTGCGCAGGTTGTGCGTCACGGTCTGGACGCAACGGGGCTGGAGCCGAAAGACATAGACTGCGGCCATGTGGGCAATTTTGTCGGCGATCTGTTTGCCGGACAGGGGCTGCTCGGCGGGTTCTTCGGACTGGTGCACCCTGATTTTGACGGCATGCCCACCGCTCGACATGAGGCAGCCTGTGCGTCTGGCAGCGTCGCTATCCTGGCGGCGGCGGCGGAGATCGAGGCTGGGCGTTATGACCTGGCCTGCGTCGTGGGCATTGAGCAGATGCGCAATGTGTCCGGCCATCAGGCGGCGCAAAATCTGGCGGCGGCGGCCTGGGCGGGTCATGAATATCTGGACTCGCAGTTCGCCTGGCCGCGCGCATTCTCTGATCTGGCTGACGAATACGACAGGCGCTACGGGTTGAAGCCCGAGCATGTGCTGCGGATTTCAGAAATCAATTTCGCCAATGGCAGGCGCAATCCCAACGCCCAGACACGGCAATGGGCCTTCAACGACAAGAGCTTCACCCTCGATGACGACGCCAATCCCGTGATCGAGGGGCGCACGCGAAAGCAGGACTGCGGTCAGGTGACCGACGGCGCGGCGGTGATCTTCCTGGCCTCACCGCGCAGGGCGGCTGAATATGCTCAGGCGCGCGGGCTCAGTCTGGACACCCTGGCGCGGATCAAAGGCTGGGGGCATCGCTCAGCGCCCATTCCCTATGCCGACAAGATCCGAAACAGCCAGGGCCAGAGCTACGTGTTTCCCCAGGTCCGCCGCGCCATTGAAGACGCCCATCGCCGCGCCGGGATTACGGATCTCAGCCAGATTCATGCGGTAGAAACCCACGACTGCTTCGCCATGACCGAATATATGGCGATTGACCATCTGGGGCTGACAGCGCCGGGCGAGTCCTGGAAGGCGATCGAAAGCGGCGCCATCGAGATGGGGGGCGCCTTGCCGATCAATCCGTCCGGGGGGCTGATCGGACTTGGCCATCCTGTCGGCGCCACAGGCGTTCGCATGGCGCTGGACGCCTGCAAACAGGTGACAGGTCAGGCGGGGGATTATCAGGTCGACGGCGCCAAGCTCTGCCAGACCCTCAATATCGGCGGATCGACCACCACGACGGTCAGCCTCGTGATCGGCGTCTGAAGAGGAGTAGGGCGCGGTGACTGCACGGATCGACATTTTCCTGGCCATCATCGACGCCTGGAAGCGCAAGGATATTGACGCTGTTCTGAGCCATATGGCCGACGACATTGTCTGGCATTTCGCCGCCGGTGCAGAGCCGCCGCTGGTGGGGCGGGCTCAGGCGCGCAAGTTCCTGAACCGCTTTGGCGCGGAACTGGCCGAAGTGCGCTGGCGCGTCTTTCATCATGCCGAGTCGGGTGATCGTCTATTTGTCGAGGGTGTGGACGAGTATGTGACGCTTCAGGGGGTGACCGTCATTGCGCCCTATGCCGGCGTGCTGGAGTTTTCCGGTGCTCTGGTCACGGGTTGGCGCGACTATGTCGATGTAGGCGTGATGGCGGCTCAGAGGCACGGCGCGCCATTGACGCATCAGGTCCAACTGTTGGCGGACAGGACGGCGGTCACATCGGCATCCGCCTGACGCCTTCCTGATCTTGTGAACGGCCAAGGCGGCCTGGCTCTAAAGGGAATGAACTGGCGACTGGGCCGTGTTGATAATCGAAAAGGGGAGCGAGTTCATATGGATTGTGATCGGCGACAGATGATCGATACAGCCAGCCTGTCGGGCGCCGCCCGATGACGCTTCTTCTTGTCATGGGCGCCAATGCCCTGGTCTGTGTTGGCCTGTTCACGGCGCTTTGGCTTTTTTGCCTGCGCATCAGGGACGTCACCATGGTCGACAGCTTTTGGGCGCTAGGCATGGTGATGCTGGCCGGCTCCAGCTTTTTGTTCACCGGCGCCGCCACGCCGCACAAGCTGGCTCTGTTGGGTCTGTGCGGCCTTTGGGGACTGAGGCTTGGCGGCTATCTGCTCTGGCGGTGGAGAGATCATGGGCCGGATCGCCGATATGTGCGGATGATGGCCAAGGCCGAGGCGCAGAAGGGCTGGGGGTTTGCGCAGGCGACACTGAGGCTTGTCTTTGCGACACAGGCGCCATTGCTGTTCATCGTCTGCCTGCCGGTTCAGCTTGGCCAGATTGGCGGCAGCGACAGGCCGCTCGGTCCGGTGGCGGTGGCGGGCGTGGCGCTGGCGCTGTTCGGCGTCGCGTTTGAGTCGGTTGGCGACCTGCAACTGACGCTGTTTCGCAAACAGCCGGCCAATGCCGGCAAGGTGCTGAGCACTGGCCTGTGGCGCTTTACCCGCCATCCCAACTATTTCGGAGACGCCTGCACCTGGTGGGGATTGTTCCTGATCGCGGCTGAAGCGCCCTTTGGCCTGTGGGCGCTTCCGGGTCCGATCCTTTTGACCTGGACCCTGATGAGGTGGAGCGGAGCGCCCACTCTGGAATATCGGTTGCGCAAGACCCGGCCGGACTATCTCCGCTATATTGAGACGACTTCCGGCTTTGTTCCCTGGTTTCCCAAAAAGGCGCAGGACGAGGGCGTCTAGCGGTCGTTTCGAGGATGTTTGTCCACCCGCCGCCCGGGTGCGGACATGTCTGACCCCTCCTCAGGCGAGCATTGGGGAGCCGGGACCGAGCCGTCATTCGAGCGCTTTGGCAAGCAGCCTGGCCCGGCGAATTCTCGCTTGGTGTTCGCCCATCGAGGAGAGAAAAGACTGTGACAGGCGGATCAACCGCCCAGGGGAGGCTTGCGTGACCGAGCACAGAATACGGACGGTTCTTGTGACCGGCGCTGCAGGCGACATCGGTGCGGCGACGGCGGAGCAATTTGTTCGCGCAGGCGACAATATCGTCATTACGGATCGGCGCTCGGATGAGCTGGACCGGGTCGCCGCTCGACTGAGCTCCAGCGGTGCGACGGTGCTTGCCCAGGCCGCGGACCAGACCGTGCCGGGCGACGTCTCCAGGCTTTTCGACCAGGTTCACAGCCAGTTTGGCGGGCTGGATGCGGCGTTCATCAATGCTGGCTATGGCCGCTATGGCGAACTCATCGACATGCCGTTTGAGCTTTGGCAAAAACATGTCTCGGTCAATCTGAGCGGCGGCTTTCTGATGTCGCAGGGCGCTGCACGTCTTATGCGGGACGGTGGACGCGGGGGCGTGATCACCTTCAACGCCAGCACGGCCGCTACCCATGTGTGCGACCTGCTGGGCGCCTATGCCGCCTCGAAGTCGGGCGTGCTGATGCTGGCCCGGTCTCTGGCGTCTGAATTGGCCGTTCATCGCATCCGGGTGAATGTGGTCTTGCCGGGCGTGATCGAGACGGCGATGACCCGTTCTCTCATCGATGATCCCCAGGTGCGCCGCGACGCGCTGCGAAATACGCCGGTCGGACGTCTGGGGAAACCGGAGGATATAGCCGCCACCGTGTTCTTCCTCAGCAGCGACCACGCCGGATACATTACGGGTGCGGAGATTCTGGTGGATGGCGGTCAGACCATTCATGGCTATCCGCGCTGGTTCAGCGCCGACTATTCCGTGTCGGGCTCGGCCTTTGTCCCGCATTCAGCGGCCCCGGCGTGACGCGGCGACAGCTGAAACATCCTTGAACGGGGTTTCCTTGCACATTCATACCAGCCTTGCCATCATCGACCTCGCCAACAGGGTCACATAGGACTGGTGAGATGCGTCTGGATCGTCTGCCGCCCGTAAAAAGCTCGCTCAAGCCCAGCAATCACCCCTATCTGAACGGGGCCTGGTCTCCGATCTTCGGCGAAGTCAATGCAGAGGATCTGGACGTGATCGAGGGGGCGATCCCCACCGATATTGACGGCATCTATGTCCGAAACACCGAGAACCAGGTCCATCAGCCGATCGGTCGCTATCATCCTTTCGACGGCGACGGCATGTTGCACCTGATCAGCTTCAAGGACGGAAAGGCCGACTATCGCAATCGCTTTGTCCGCACGCGGGGGTTTGAAGCGGAGCAGGAGGCCGGCCAGTCCCTCTGGGCGGGGATCATGGAGGGGCCGGGACAGTCTCTGAGGCCGGGCTTTGGGGCCCATGGCGGGCTGAAGGATTCGTCGAGCACCGACGTGGTTGTCCATGCGGGCAAGATTGTCTCGACCTTCTATCAGTGTGGAGAAGCCTATTGCCTCGACCCCAAGACGCTGGACCAGGGCGGCGTGGCCAGTTGGGGCCCGTTGGACGGGGTTTCCGCCCATACCAAGGTGGATGAATCTACGGGCGAGATGCTGTTCTTCAACTATTCCAAATATGCCCCCTACATGCATTACGGCGTCGTCGATAGAGAGGGGAAGCTGGCGCATTATGTGCCCGTCCCTCTGCCGGGGCCGCGCCTGCCGCACGATATGGCCTTCACCACCCGCTATTCGATCCTGAATGATTTTCCGCTGTTCTGGGACGCTGAGCTGCTGAAACGCAACATTCATGCTTCACGAATGCATCCGGGCATGACCTCGCGTTTCGGCGTCATTCCCCGTTATGGCCAGCCAGAGGAGGTGCGCTGGTTCGACGCGGCGCCGACCTATGTCCTGCATTGGCTGAATGCTTATGAAGAGGGCGATGAAATCGTTCTGGACGGCTATTTCCAGGAGGAGCCTCAGCCAAAGCCCATGGCCGACGCGCCGGGCGGTCTGGGTCACATGATGGCCTATCTGGACGAGCACAGCTTCAAGCCGAAACTGCACCGCTGGCGGTTCAATCTGAAGACCGGAGAAACCACGGAGCGGCATCTGGACGACCGCATCCTCGAATTCGGCATGTTCAATCAGCAATATGCCGGCAAGCCCTATCGTTATGCCTATTCCACCACCACCAAGCCGGGCTGGTTCCTGTTCAACGGCTATGTGAAGCACGATCTGGTCACAGGTCAGTCCTGGGCGTTGAAGCTGCCCGAGGGGTGCTACGCCAGCGAGTCTCCCTTTGCGCCCCGCATCGACGCGAAGGACGAGGACGACGGTTATCTGGTCAGCTTCATCATTGATGAAAATAAGCAGACGTCGGAATGTATTCTGGTGGACTGCAAACGGTTTTCTGACGGACCTGTCGTGCGTATCGCCCTGCCGCACAAGATTTCGAGCGGCACCCATTCGGTGTGGGCTGACCGCCGATTCATCGAGAACGGCGCGTTTGGCGGCTAGAGCAAAATCCTATCCATTTAGCGCAATTTCAGTGACGAACCGGTGTCCGCTTCGTGGGAAAAGGCTCCAGGCGCGGTGGTCGGCTTGAGGTTTGATCAGGCCAGGTAGCGGGTCTCGCCGCCCACGACGGTGCGGACCACCTTGATCTCCCTGATCCGGTCGGGATCGACCCTATGCGGGTCGTCGCTGAGCATCACGAAGTCCGCCAGCTTGCCCGGTGTGATCGAGCCTTTCAGCGCCTCTTCCTTGGTGTCCCAGGCGCCGTTCAGGGTGTGGACGCGCAGAGCTTCGTCCATGCTGATCTTCTGATTGCCGCCCCAGACTTCGCCATTCCAGCCTTTGCGCGTGGTCATGGCCTGGAGGGCCATCATCGGGGCAAAGGGACCGGGGTCGAAGTCCGATCCGGCGCAGACCTTGACTCCCGCGTCCAGCAGGTCGCGATAGGGCATCATGTGGCGCATCAGCGCCTCGCCATAGAAGTGGAACTTGTCCCCGTTATAATAGGCATAGGTGCTGAACAGGGCGGGCGTCACACCCAGCGTCTTCATCCGGGCGATCAGGTCGGCATTGAGAAGCGTGCAGTGGGTGATTTTCCAGCGGACATCCTGGGCTGGAACGAGTTTCGCGGCGCGCTCATAGGCAGTCAGCACATGGTCAATGGCGACATCGCCATTGGCGTGGCAATTCACCCTGAAGCCCGCCCGATGCATCCGCTCGACAAAAGCGTTCAATTCGTCCTGGTTCTCGGTGATATTGCCGCGGTAGCCGGTCTTGCTGTTTGGGTAGGGCGTGCTTAGCGCCATGGTGCGCTCGGAGAAGGAGCCGTCCGCCAGATGCTCGGCCGTGCCGCCGATGCGGATCCACTCATCGCCCAGACCGGATCTGACGCCAGCCTTGATCAGCGGATCCAGAACGTCGTCATGGGCCTCATAGTTCACCCGGTGCATCAGGCGGCCCTGGTCGCGGATGTCGAACAGGGCCGGCAGGGAACCGCCTTCATGGCAGACGCTGGTCAGTCCGTACCGGGCGAACATGGCGGACATGTGGGCCTGGCCCTCGCGTGCGCGATTGGCCTGCTCCGCCGGTGAAAACGCTGGCAAGCGCCCTGCCTTTTCCAGCAGGGCCATGGCGTTGTCGGTGACGCGGCCATTCAGCGAGCCGTCTGGAAAGCGGTCCAGCGTTCCGCCGGGCGGGTCCTTTGTGTCACGCGTCACGCCTGCAAGTTCGAAAGCCTTGCTGTTGCAGAACATGGTGTGACCGCCGCGATGGTGAACCGCCACGGGCAGGGTCGTGGAGACGCGGTCGAGGTCATGAATATTGAGCGCCCGGCCGTCCTTCAGCTTGGTGTCGTCGAAGAAGAAGCCCTCGACCCAGAAACCGGGTGCGGTCCGTGCGGCCTTGGCCCTGAGCTTGTCGATGATGCTGTCAATGGTCACGAACTCCACGTCGAACGGGTTTCCGACACAGACCTCGTAGAGCACGACCTCGCCGTCGACATGGACGTGGCAGTCGATGAAGCCCGGCGTGACGGTCATGCCGTGGGCGTCGATAAGCTGCGTGCCCGGTCCCGCCATGGCCCGAATGTCGGCATTGGCGCCCACCGCCACGAACCTGTCGCCGCGCACCGCCAGGGCCTCCGCTCGCGGCTGTGCGTCATCGACGGTATAGATCTTGGCGTTGACGACAATCAGGTCGGGAGCCAGCGGCGCCGCCACGGCCCGCGACGACCAGGTGGCGGTGCTGGCGAGGCCTGCGGCGCCCCATGACAGTAGGTTCCTGCGACCCTGATCCAGCGCCATGTCCAGCCTCCCGCCCCAAAGCCGGGACAGGGTCCTTGTCGCCTCGTGACTTGTCAACATGAATGGCGGCACGCGGCGGACGGGCCATTCCTGGCCGTCATTTTGAGCGCCTCCGCCCTTTGCTTCGGCGCACAAGGGGCGGAGCAGGGGCAAGTCGACCTTTTCACATCCATCATTTTCGCATATGACTTATAAAATAATATGCAATTTCATTGCGCCCGGCGACGCGTCATCCTCTGTCTTGAGATTTCAGGAGAGACAAAGATGAACGTTTTCAAAGCGCTTGTACCCGCCGCAATCATCGTCGCCGCGGCGACGCCCGCCAGCGCCAGAGCGCACTCGCAGGCGACCATCACGATCAATGCCCCGATCGAGAAGATCTGGGCTCTGGTGGTCGACATCGATCAGTGGCCGCAATGGAACAAGGCGGTCGAGTCGGCGCACCTTGAAGGCCACCTCGTCAAGGGCGCGGTTTTCAACTGGAGGTCTGGCGGACTTGGCATCCGGTCAACCGTGCAGGACATTGCGCCGCTGGAGCGCCTGTCCTGGACGGGGCGAACCATCGGCACGCGCGCCCTCCATTCCTGGGCCTTCAAGACCACAGACAGGGGCGTGGTGGTCACCACCACGGAAACCTTTGACGGCTGGTTGCCGACGATCATGCCCGGAACGATGCAGAAGAAGCTCGACGATACGCTTCCCGCCCTGCTCGCCTCCCTGAAGGTTGCAGCGGAAAGAGACGCTCACAAGTCTGAAAAACCGTGATGGCGTGTCAGTCCGGCCGATCAGCTCACCCTTTCCGGTTCGCCAGGCGATCCGCCGGACGGCGTTTGCGGTAGCGTCAGTTGTAGGCCTTCAGCTGCGGCCAGATCGCCCGAATATCTACCCGCAGCCCTCGGCAAAAGACGATGGCCTTGCCGTTCTCGTAGCTCATCGCGTCCGGTGAGGCCGTTATCGCCAGGACCGTCGTCTCCTGACAATAGGGGGAGAGGCGCTCCGGATGATCCTGGACGACCAGAAGGTTGGCCGGATTTTGCCCGCGCAGGCCCCAGAGGAAATACTGGTTGTGGCCGCTCAAAGCGGCCGGAAGGCCGGCCCGCCCCCCATAGACATCCAGCGCGGCCGCTTCGCCATAATTGTCCACCTTGATGGAGGTCCGCCCGCGTTCTGAAGCCGGTATCCTGGACCAGGCGTTGCTGACCTGCGCCACGAAGTCTCGCCATCCCAGCTGGTCCGCAAACACCTGCGGCAGCACTGTTCCGCGGAAGCTCTTTTCCTGCTGCTGCGGCTCCACCGGAAAGCGGTCAATATAGCCCTTGAGCAGGGGAACCGGCAGGACCGGCAGCGCAAGCGGCGACACCGCCGCCGAGAGCGACAGCGCCAGGACCGAACCGGCCACCAGCACTGCGCGCGCCACGACGCGCCTCGCCCATTGGGTGATGGCGACGGCGCCGAAGATGAACATGACCGGATAGCCGGCCGCCAGATAGTAATCCTTTCCGTGGGTCGCCATGATCATCGCCGCGCAGGCGACGAAGGCGATCGGCAGAAAACGGAATGGACGCAGACGGCCGACCACGAAGGGCCCAACCACGCCTGACAGCCACACCGGCGCCAGGAAGGGGTTCATGACGGCAAGCTGGTTCAACAGGAAGGACAGGGGCGAAATGTCGGTGTTCTTGTCGCGCGCTGCGGCGGCGAGTTCGAGAAACGGAAAGCCGTGGACGGCCTGCCAGGCGAACGACGGGAAGGCGATCAATGCCGCAAGGGCGGCCCCCTGCCAAAGCTCCCGACGGGCGAAGATCTGGCGCTGGGGCGTCACTCCAAGTCCGACGACGAGGCTCACGCCCCAGAAGACCAGAGCATATTTGATTTCGAGATCGAGGCCGGCGATCACGCCGCACAGCCAAAGGACGCGATAGTCCCCGGTCTTGATGGCATAGGCCAGACACCAGGCTATGGACGTCCAGGCCAGTGGATCAAAGGTGGTCGTGTTCAGCGTCGCCACGATCCCCATCAACATGGGCGTGATGCTGACCGACAGGGCGGCCCCGGCGCCTGCGACGGCGCCTGCGCCCAGCAGACGGGCAAAGCGCACGGCCAGCCAGGCCAGTCCGCCAGCGGCCAGGGTGGCTGGCAGCCGCAAGATCCAAACACTTTGTCCCAGGGCATAGGCGCCAGCCGACAACAAGGGCACGACCGGCGGCTGGTCAATATAGCCAAATGCGGGATGACGCCCGCAGACGATGAAATACAACTCGTCCCGAAAGACGTCGTATCGTCCGGCCACCAGGGCGTGCAGGCCGAACGCCAAAAGACCCAGGGTCAGCGCCAGACCGTCGGTGCGCCAGCTCACATGGGCCGTCGGCGCCATGCGGGTTGGGCCAATGGCGTCTGTGGGATCGTGAACATCCATGCGCGCCTGCCGGGTTGAGACACCATCGGCGACGCTAACAGACGAGCCGCCTTCGTCGAAGACAAATGTCCCGGTCAGCGGGATTTCATCCGGACGCCGAAATCGAGTCTTCACTGAGGATCGCAAAGACGCCGAAGGGGCCGAGCCCGCCGTCCGCCAGCGTCGAGACCGGCCGGTCAGTCAAAAGATCGCGACCCTGCACCGTGCCGATCTCAGCCAGCGGGAGCATGACCGCCTGATGCGACAGGTTGGCCACGACGAGCAGGCGTTGTGCGCCCAATCGCCGCTCATAGGCGAACAGGCTGGCATGGTCCGCCGCAAGCAGACGGAAGTCCCCGTGCCGGATGATGGCATGATCCCGCCGTAGGGCGATCAGCTTCTGATAGCGCTGAAAAACCCCATCGGGGTCAGCGCGGTCACGTTCGACATTGAGGTGGGTGTAGTTCCTGTTGACCGCGATCCAGGGCGAGCCAGTGGTAAAGTCGGCATGCGGCCGCGACGACCATTGCATCGGCGTCCGCGCATTGTCGCGGCTGTTCGCGCGGGCGCCTTCGAGGAATTCGGCTTCAGCCACGCCATCCGCAAGCTGGATGCGGTGGAAGTTCAGCGTTTCGACATCCCGGTACTGATCGATCCGCGTGAAACCGGCGTTGGTCATGCCGATCTCTTCGCCCTGATAGATGTAGGGCGTGCCCTCCATAAGATGCAGGACCGTGGCGAGCGCCTTGGCCGAAGCGACGCGGTGCAAGCCCTCCTCGCCATAGCGTGAGACGGCTCTGGGCAGATCGTGGTTGCCCCAGAACAGTGCATTCCATCCGCAATTATGCAGGGCGTGCTGCCAGGTGGCGAAAGTGGATTTCAGCTTGGGCCAGTCGATCGGCCTGGGCTTCCATTTGCCCAGCTTGTCATCCCAGAACTGCGTGACATGGGAGAACTGGAACACCATCGACACCTCGTGGCGTTCCGGCGCGCTGTAGAGAGGCGCATTGGCCGGTGTGGCGCTCCAGGTTTCGCCCACGGTCAGCGCATCGCGCCCTGTCAATGTCGCCTCGTGCATTTCGCGAAGGTAATGATGCAATCTGGGTCCGTCGGCCACAATTCCCGCCTCGGGCTGTTTGCCGATCAAGTCGATCACGTCCATTCGAAAACCCGCGACGCCCTTGTCCAGCCACCAGTTCATCATGGCGTAGATCTCGGCGCGCAGGGCGGGATTGTCCCAGTTGAGGTCAGGTTGCTGGGGTGCGAACAGGTGAAAATACCATGCGCCGCTCTGTTCATCCTGGCTCCATGCGGAACCGCCGAAGGCGGCGTCGATATCCGCCGCAGAGGCCTTGGCCGGAGGCTGCTCTCTCCAGATATAGTAGTCCCGGTAAGGCGAATGGCGATCGGATCGCGCAGAGCTGAACCAGGCATGCTGGTCGGATGTATGGTTGACCACGAGGTCCATGACGATGCCGATCCTGCGGCTGCGGGCTTCGGCGATCAGACGGTCCATGTCGGCCATTGCGCCGAAGGTTGGATTGATCTCGCGATAGTCGGAAATATCATAGCCATTATCGACCATGGGGGAGGCATAGACCGGCGACAGCCAGATAAAGCCCACGCCCAGATCTGCAAGATAGTCGAGCTTGCCGATGATGCCGGGAATATCGCCCACGCCATCGCCATTGCTGTCGCAGAAGCTGGCCGGGTAGATCTGGTATCCGACCGCGGATCGCCACCATGCCTGATCGCGGAGGATCACGTCACTCTGAGCGGATGTGGGACAGATGGTTGCGGCTGCCATGGCTGTCAAAATCTCCCGCCTCGTCGCCACACCTTGCACCTTCCGGGCTGCATAGATTCAATCGATTGCATAAAAGGAGAGCGAGATCAATTCGTATCAAAGTCCAAGCGGGCGCCTGCTGCGAGCCCCCTGAGTGGCCACGATCATTGCGCAGCGCGCTCTGCGACGCTTCATGCGGGGCTTTTCGGGACGGGGCCGACCATGCGCCCGCTCCCCGCCGGCAGTGTCGAGGACCCGGGCGACGAAGGCGGGTCTGGCAGGTGGATGCTGATGGCGTGACGGGGCGGGGGTGATGCAAGCGCTCTGGATTCGGCGCACCCGAAGCGCCTGATCGGCCAGAACACGACCGTGTCTCGATAATTTGAAGTTACATTTGTTTGAAATATATTCATGATGAACTCTGATTTTACAATTTGGAGATTGGCCATGATCCGTTTCGCGAGTGCGCTGACAGCGCTTCTGATTGTGTTTGCAGCCCAGACCGCTTCTGCGACGCCCGTATGCAAGACTGGCGTGCTTTGCGGCAATTCCTGCATCGCCAAGGACAAGGTCTGCCACAAGACGACGGCGGCTTCGGTCGCTCCGACCAAGTCAGAGGCCGCGGCGCCTCCAGCCGCGACAAAGCCCGAGACTGCGGCCAAGTCCGAGCCTGCGGCCAAGCCGACGAAGCCGGCCAAGTGCAAAGACGCAAAGGGCAAATTTACCAAGTGCGGGTCGCCGGGCGCCGTTCCCGGCTGAGCCTGACCGACAAACCGCCCTATCAAAGCCTTTTCATCCAACAGGGTTCGGTCTGCGCACGCGAAGTGGGGTGTGGAAACCGAACCCGGGTGTTGCGGCCTCGGGCGCTGCGCCTGAGGGGGCGGCCTCAGCGCGGACCGGTTTCCAGCCGCGTCATCCAATAGTCCACATCAAAGGCGTCATCCTCAGAGAGATAGCGCCACAGGCGGATGCGGTTCACATATTCGAGGCGTCCCGTATCCTGCTCGAACCAGGGCTCCGGCGTGGTCAGCAGCGTGGCCACCGTGTTCGGCTCCGGGGCGGACTTGCGGTAGAAGATCGGTCGCTGAGGCCCTGGCGGCGGCAGGTCGGACAGGTCCCAGCGCCATGTCTGCGGCCCGCTGGCGTGCATCCGGATCTTGAACATGTAGCGGGTGCGGTCGGAGAGATTGACCCCGCCCCCGTGCCAGATCCCGTGATGCAGGAACAGCAGGGTTCCCGCATCGCAAACCATGTGCTGTTGGCCGCGCATATTCTGGTAGCGGCCCAGCGCCACCTCGCTCACCTTGCGCAGATGGGTTCCCGGGATGAACCGGGTCCCCCCCATCTCCCGCGTCACCGCGTGGGGATAGTACATGATCTGCAGGTCGAACGCCGTGCGGGGATCGATGGTGGAGTCCTGGTGGGTGTGCTGCGATAGGTTCTCACCAGCGCCTGCGGCGTGATAGGCGGGAGGGAAGGTGATATGGAGGAAGTGGTGGTCGAACACTGGCTTGTCTCCGACCAGGCTCTCAATCGCGCCGCGCACCACGGGCAGGTCGAGGAGGCGGCCAAGGGCGCTGGCAGGGGCATAGACCTCTGATAGCGGGGTCCCTGCGGGCGCCTCGGCAATGTCATTGGCGGCAAGGGCCTCGCCATAGAGCTTGCGGATGCGCACCCCGTCCTGAACCTCTGGAATCGGCCCTGCCTCGCGCATGAACTGCCGGTTGATCTCGTCAGGGACCACGCCGTCGAAGCGCAGAAAGCCCCGGGCGACAAAGCTCGCCATCTGTGCGGAGGTGAGCAGGGGCGGCGACATTACGGGGCGACCTCCGCCAGCTGTTCGAAGAAGAACTCGTATTTCAGATAGGCGAGGTCGAACTCCTCCCCCCGGGCATGGGGCAGAAGCTGCGAGGCCTGGAACAGCCGCCATCCGTCCCTGAGCGCAGCGAGGCCCGAGGCGTAGGGCGGCTCGTCTGCGTCGCCAGCCATGTGCAGGGTTTCGCCGGTTCCATCATAGACCGCCCAGGCGACAGTCGGCGAGTCGAGCGCGGAATTGGCGAGGTAGAGCACCAGCACCTTCTGCCGCAGAGCGGGCTTCGCCTGTCCGCTCATCTCAGGTCCGCCGCCCTCAGCCGGCCAATGGACGGGGGGCCTGCATCGATGCCCGGCGGCGGCAGGGCAGGTCCCGTCCTCGCCAGGCTGAGTGTCCGGATCATGCTCCCCGTCTCCGCTGTCGCGTTGCGATTTTGTGCGACGATGACGGTGGTGGCAAGGCGCGATGGGCGCCATGATGGTTTTGAACCGCGGCTCAGACCGCACAGGGATGGACAGTCATGGATCTTCAGATCAGCGGCCGCAATGCGGTCATTCTCGGCGGGACCCGGGGCATTGGGCGGGCCATCGCCGAGGGTCTTGCGCGGGAAGGGGCCAATGTCGCGGTCTGCGCCCGTAACGCCGATCAGGTGGCCGAGACGGTGGCGCATCTCAAGGGCCTGGGCGTGAAGGCGACCGGCGCGTCGGTGGACATTGTCGACGGGGCGGCGCTGAAGGCCTGGATCAAGGCCGCTGGGGACGAACTGGGCGGCGTCCACATGCTGGTGTCCAACGCCGGGGCCCTGGCTCAGGGGGGCGATCCGGCCTCGTGGGAGCAGAATTTCCGCCTCGACGTGCTGGGCATGGTGAATGCCTTCGACGCGGCCAAGCCGTTCCTCAAGGCGGCTGCGGCGGCGACCGGGGATGCGTCGTTCGTCATCATCTCGTCCATCGCTGCGGCGGAGACCGACAGCGCGAGCTCCTACGGGCCGATCAAGGCGGCGCTGATCCACTTCGCCAAGGGGTTGGCCCGACAGTATGCGCCAGTCCATGTGCGCACCAACGTGGTCTCCCCCGGCACGGTCTATTTCAAGGGCGGCGTGTGGAACATGATCGAGACCAACATGCCGGAAACGTTCGCAGGCGCCATGGCGCGCAATCCGATGGGGCGGATGGCCACGCCGGACGATATCGCCCATGCGGCGGTGTTCCTGTCCAGCCCCCTGTCCAGCTTTACCAGCGGCGTGAACCTGGTGGTCGATGGCGCGCTAAGCCGTCGGGTCAATTTCTGATGCAAGGCGAGGGCGCGCGCCGGATTTGACAGGATCGGCGGCCGGCGCGACCATGACCGGATGAAGCCCGCCTCGCTCCTCGACCATCTGTTCGCGCCGCCCGCGCCCGTCCTTGCGACCGGCGAGGATATTGGCGGCTTTCTCAGGCAATGGGGCCCGGGCGCGGCGAGCGAGGACGATCCCAGCGCCTTTGTCCGGCTGGTTCGGACGGCCCTGCACGCGGGTGACAGGCTGTGCGCCGGCGCAGCTGGGCATCAGGCGGCTATCCGCCGGCTGTTTCCGCAGACGCCGCAAGCCGCCGTCACCGCCATCTGCATCAGCGAGGATCAGGGCCCTCGTCCATCGGCCATCCACACGCGCCTGACCTCGTCCGGCGGGGGCTTCGTACTGAACGGGTCTAAAAAATGGGGCAGCATGGCCCCACTGGCGGACCTTCTCTATGTGGCCGCCTCCATAGGCGAGCGTGACGGCCGCAACCAGCTGCGCATGGTGCGTGTTTTGGCGAACAGCCCCGGCCTCGTCCTCGATCCCGCCCCTTATGCGGCGTATCAGGGGCACATGCCCATAGCCGACCTGACGCTGGCGGATCTGCGCGTGTCGGCGGAGGCCGTGCTGCCGCAGGACGCCTATGTCGCCTTCATCAAGCCGTTCCGGCTGGTGGAGGACGTCTACGGGACCGCCGCGACCCAGATCGCCGTCCTCAGCCTGGGACGGATGCATGGCTGGCCGCACGACGTGCTGGAGGACCTGACCGGACTGATCGTGCAGGCCCACGCCATTTCCACAACACCCATGGACCGCCCCGCAGACCTTGTGCTCATGTCCGCCTATTTCCGAGCCTCGGACGCCCTATGGTCCCGGCTGGGCCCCTGCTGGGAACAGGTTCCCGAGGCTGTGCGCCGGGCCTGGCGCCCGGAGGTCGGGACCCTTGGCGTGGCGGCCCGGGCGCGTGAGAGCCGGCGTCAGTCCGCCTGGGCGGCGCTGGGTTAGTCCCGAACACCAAGATCCCCGGCTGCAGCCGTCTGAGCGAGGCCTGATGGGAGAACCCTTGAAGGACAAGGCCTTTGAAAGCATGACAACCAGAGGGGCGCCCTTCCACGGCGCGCCATCGGGTTTGACAACGATCTCAATCCCGCCAGATGAGCATGGTTCGGGATTCGGGCGGCTTGGCCGCAGATCTCAGCCCAGGCCCAGGCGCGCAACTTCTTCCCGCCAGTCGGTGAGTTGCCGGAAGCCGAGCATCTCACGCGCCTTGGCGTTTGAAATGGGCGCTTGTCGCGCTGAAAGCGGGGCGGTTACAGGGGTTGTGGGGGCGAACCTGGAAAGAATATCCATCGCCGGTTCGCGACAGGTGATATGGTCATTGACGGCGTTGAAGACCTGGTAGCCCAGGCCGTCGGTCTCGAGCCCAAGACGCACCATCTCTCCCAGATCACGGGCGTCTATATAGCTCCAGGCGTTGCGCCTGCGAGTTTCGGGGTGGTCGAGAAACCTTTCGAACTGATTATACTCGTTCGGTTCGATCACATTTCCAATACGCAGCGCATAGATGTCGGCGCCGAAGCGCTTGGCGAAAGCCTGTGCGGTTTGTTCATTCACCACCTTGGACAGGCCGTAGCTGTCCATGGGTTGGGTGGGATGAGATTCGGTGATCGGAAACGCGGAAAAATCGATATCGCCCTCTGCAAAGCAAACGCCAAGTGTCGTCTCACTCGACGCCATGACCACCTTGCTGACGCCAAGCTTCATGGCGGTTTCAAGGACGGTGTAGGTTCCCATGACATTGACGCGGAAGGTTTCATTGTCCGGGCAAATCAGAATTCGAGGCACTGCAGCAAGATGGACAACCGCGTCCACCGGCCCTGGCGCCGCGCCCCGGCTCAATCCGCCAAAGCCGAAATGCGACGTCATCGCATTCATCACCTGCCCATGATCGGTAATGTCGCCGATGAGCACGGGCACGTGGGGTTGATCAAAGGGTTGCCGGTCAAAGTTCAGCACGCGATAGCCATGCTCAACCAGATGTCGGGCGACGTGCCGACCGGCCTTGCCAGATCCTCCGGTCAAAAGAATACGTTTTGTCATTCTGCACCGCGTTGGATTTGCACCCCAAAGACAAGGCCAGCTATAGCGCCGCCGTGGGGCATGTAAATGAAGGCCGGCCGGCGTCCGGCCCTTGCCTTCATCCTGAGCGGTTAAGGGCTGTCCTGCGAGACATGTCCTTCGTCCCGGCGTTTGCGTCTATGGGACACGGCTTCGGCCACTGGCGCGGCCGCCAAAGGTTGCGGGTTGGTGCTTGGGTCGAGCGCTGCTAAACTGGCTGCAAAATCTGCAACCAGGGACGCTGGATGAGAGCCAAAAATCTGCTGGCGGCGGCTGTGTTCGTCGGATGCGCCGTGACGAGCGTTTACGCGCCTCCCGCTCACGCCGACGACCCGGCTGAAGTTCCCTGGCTGGGGCGCTGCGAAGCACGGGATCCGTATGACCGGCAGCGTGATGCTTCTCGCTGGGAAGACTGGTTTCGCGACTGCGAAAAAGTGTATACCCAGATTCCTCAAATACAGGGCGGACCGAAGCCGGACTTTAAGACTTGCAGAGGGCTTGCCGATGACCTTCCCTTCTTAGTCCGGGTCATGTCGCGGGAAGAATTCATAATCATCTGCACCAATCCTTAGCCAAATTGCGGACGTTCATATCCGTTATCGAGATGGATCGGGCGTCGATACTTAAGGGGACGGGTCCAAGACGCCGCCCCCTTAAGATGTACAGGCTCAGTTTGAAGGCGTTACGTTGAAATAGCTGAGTTTGGGCGACTTCACGTCGACCGTGTTATTTGCAAAAGTGCCACAGCCGCCGGTATAGGTCGCACCCTTGACGACGCCGATGTGGGTCCGCTCCCCAGGCTGCAATTCGATCAGAACAAGGTCATTGCTCGCGCCGGGTTTGATGACAAACACTGCTGGCTGCCCGCCGGGACAGGTGTTGGTCAGGTAGGCGCTTCCCGTATAATCCCTGCTCGTGGCGCTGGCTGGCGCGGGAGACGCATGGCACTGCAGCTTTCCATTGATGTTGTCGATGCCGCTCGTGCATCCATTCGGATTTGGGAAAATCGTTTCTCTGGGCGCGCCATTGCTCATTGTGCAGGTCGCCCTCAACACCCCATCAACGACCTGAACATTTGAGCAAGTGTTTAAATAATTGCCTGGGGGGACATTCGATTGTGCATATACGGCGGGTGCGCCCCACAAGGCCGTTGCTCCCAACACAGCCAATATCCATTGGTGAATGGACAACTTACGCATCTCACGCTCCGTACATCTGTCGAGAGGCCAGCGATTGGCTAGACCTGAAAACTATTTACGGGGGCCTTTTTGAAGTCAATTCTGAAAGCATCCGCAAATTTTCGAATAAAGACATCCATAGCATAAACTCTGCCCGCAATGGTGCAAATTGCCAGCTTGGCCGGCCTCAACCCATTCAGCCTATTGTAGAGCGCGTCATCACGACATTATAGTTGCGCCGTTGGGCGCCCGTGTTCACTAGAGCAATGCATGCTCCGCGGCAAAACAAGTGGGGATGGCGTGATCAAGCTCGGACTCAGAATAAAGTTCAATCTGGTGCTTGTCCTGGCCTGGAGTCTCGGCGCTGGAATCTATTTCATCTCTTCCGCTCAGATCAGCGAAAATATCGCACGTGACGAGGTGATGCAGACGGCGCGCACCATGATGGAAAGCGCATCGGGAGTTTGGGCCTATACCGCCGATGAAGTGGCTCCCATTTTGCGCAGCGACATGACGCGGACGTTTCACCCGCAATCTGTCGGCTCCTACTCCGCCAAGAAGGACTTCGCGCCGCTTCACGCCAAGAACGCGGACTTCACCTATCGCGCGGTCGCATTGAACCCAACCAATCTTGAGGATCGGCCAATGGATTGGGAAGCAGATATTGTGAACGCCTTTCGGTCGCATCCAGAACAAGCAGAACTTGTTTTAGAGCGCCAGACCGCCACCGGCCCGACCCTGAATCTGGCGATTCCGGTCGTCAACAGAGCCGCCTGTGTCGAATGTCACAGCACGCCCAATGTAGCGCCCGCGAGCATGAGAGCGCTTTATGGCTCGATGAATGGTTTCGGATGGAAGGTGGGGGATATTGTCGGCGCACAGATCGTCACGGTTCCCCTTCAGGCTGCGCAGTCGCGCAGCGCCACTGTGAGATTGGCTTTCTTTTGGCCCTTTGTGGTGCTTTTCGTGGTGCTGCTGGTGTTGGTCAATCTGGTGCTGGAGTTGGTGATCATTCGCCCCGTCGAAATGATGAGCTCTTCGGCTGAACGGGTGAGCAAGGGCGAAATCGAGGCGCCTGAATATGCAAGATCAGGCGCGGATCAGATTTCCCGACTTTCCAACGCCATTAATCTGCTACGTCGTAGCCTTCGCGAGGCTATGAAAATGCTGGACTAGCGTTGCGGTCGGTTGAGAGGGCGGTTGTATGGGGCACTATTTCCTGAGCTACGCCAGAAAAGACCAAGTGTTCTCCCTCCGCCTTGCAGATGACTTGATCTCATCTGGCGTAAATCTTTGGGTTGACCAATTCAGCATATTGCCGAGCCAGCAGTGGGATCGCGCTGTGGAGGCGGCGCTGATGGATTGCTCCGGGCTGATCCTGGTGATGTCCCCGCACTCGGTGAAGTCAGACAATGTCGCTGACGAGATCAGCGTCGCGCTTGATCGAGGCAAGCGGATCATCCCGATCATGATTGCTGACTGCTCGATCCCGCTTCGATTGAGCCGGATTCAATATATTGACGCCCGGTCTGACTATGGCGCAGCTCTGACTGCGGTGCTTTCCCACCTTCAGAGCAGGTCGGGCGCCAGCGACGTGCTCCCGCCGCCGAAAGCGCCAAACGTCACCGCGCTTGACCCGGCGCGCCGGCAGGCGGTTCAGGACGAACTCGCATCCCTGATTGGGCCGATTGCGTCTGTCATGGTCCGCCGCGCCAGCGAAAACGCGTCGACCGAAGCGCAGTTGCGGCAGATTTTAGGTCACGCCATTCAGGACATCGCCATTCGAACGGCCTTCGTCGCTGGGCATTCTGCGAGCTCCGAACCCGGTGCGACGCTCGGGGTTGCGCAAGCCCACGCCGGTGATCTCGAAAATCTGTCGCGTGCCTTGCTAGAGCATATCGGGCCGATCGCAGAGGCTCTGGTCAGGCGCGAGAGCAGGTCGGCGAGTTCCTACGAAAACCTGTGCCACAAACTATCCGACCTTATCAGGGATCCTAAAGCAAAAGCGCGCTTCCTGGGTCGCGCGCTTAACAGTAAGGTTTAGAGGCATTTGTAGCGCGACTTAATCGGAGATGGCTTTGCATAGGATCTTTGGTGCGCCTGACGGTGTTCGATCTTCCTGGCCCGCTTGGGCGACGTTGCTCTCTACAGTTCTGATCGCCTGCGCGACCGCGGCAAGTGGCGAGCCCCGGTTTTTCGACCTGTCTGGATTTCAAGTCTTCGTTGTGAAGCCGCTTGACCATGACAAGCCCTATTGCGCCCTGCTGAAATCTGAATCCGACTGGAATCGCGTCTTTCATCCTGCCGCCCATATGGGCTTCAACAAGCCTTTCGCGCCCCCGGCCGAATATTGGCGTGACCATGATCTGGCAGTGCTGTCGCAAATCGTCAGCGTGACGGATGTGTTGCACGTCTACACGCCAACCAAGGCTTTGCTGACGGGCGATCAACTGACCGTCAGTTTCGTGCGGCGGCCGCAGAAGGCCTCAACCTCCTTTTCAGAGGCCAGCCTGGCGGTTGAATCCCGCAAGGGTCGCGCCCACAGGGTGGACTTCATCGAAGATGGAAAGCCGATTTGCACCTTTTCCGACAAGCTTTCGGGCGAGAAAAATCCATAATCGTTAGAGCGGGCGGCCTGAACGGGCCAAGTAAAATCCGGTTCGCAATTGACTGAAAATCAACGAGATCGCGAGGGCTGACGCCGAGATGAGACATATTCTGACAGGTATTTTGTTGGCAGGAATCGCTTTGAGTATTTGTGGCTGCGCGGCTGTCGCACCAATAGACAAAAGAGCGACGGATCTCAATCTTGGTATTGGAGCGGCGGTTAATCGTGGGATATTACTAAATCTTGTCAGATCGAGTAAATCAGAGCCCTTATATTTTATTTCGATGTCTGCGGCGCATGGAACGGCGACGGGCGATTTTAAGCTGGGCTTGCCGCCGATTACTTTAGGGCCAAGACAAACGGCATTGCAAAGGCAATTCATTTTTGGGACAGCAGGAACCTCCATCTTCGACAACAACATGACCACGAGTTTCGATGTCGGCGTCCTGAATTCAAAGGATTTTTATGCGGGCATGATGACCCCGCTGCAATTGAGCGACGTTAACCTGCTTCTGAACCAGGGTTATTCACGGGAATTGGTGCTGCTGCTGGTCATCGAAAGCCTGAAAGTCACGGATGTGACCAATCTAAAGCCGGGCGAGGATGAATCTCACGCCAGATCTCTGATCTTCTACAACGACCCCAGAAATCGCCTGTTTTCTGATGTGTCAGCCAGTGGATTGAAAGTGGCGAGCTTTGAAGGCTTCATCTATGAGGCCATGACCCACGGTCTGACAACCGAAGCCTTTGTCGCCGCGGTGGAGCCGCCGCCCGCTAGCACCACCACCGAATCCGCGGGTAGCGCACCTGGGTTGAAGGTCTACATTTCCAATGCTCCCACAGTCGCCCCGACCAAGGTGCAGGTCAGGTTGTGCTACGACTATGCGTTGGCGACGCCCAAGGGCCGACTGGACTTTCAGCCCAACAGCCCGCGGTGCGGGGCTGGAACGACGACGCCTGAACAGGAAAAAGCACGCTCCGCCAAGCTACCCGTGGTGCTCGAAGGCCGGAAACTGGAAATTGAAGTGAAGACCAGATCGATTTTCGGCATTTTCCGCTATCTGGGAGAGCTCATCCGCAATTCCGACATGGATAAGGTACATCTGCACCACTATGACGATCTGCCAGCCGAGACCACCCAGGACTCTCAACTTCTCACCATTGCGCACCGAAGTGATGATTGCTTTGTGTCGGCCAGTTATGAAGGCGAGAAATATTGTGTGCCTCAGGCGAATGAGGACAATACCAAGCAAATATTTACAATTCTCAATTCGTTGCTTGCGCTCAAGACATCTCCCGGCGACCTCCCGATTACCCAATCCGTTCGTCTCACGCCCTGACAAGCGTGGAAATGGCTCATGAACGAGTTCCGATGACGAATGGTGTTGAAACAGACGCCGGCGAGGCCAGCGCCACGCCTTGGGCGGAACGGCTCGACCGACCGGGACCCAAGCGGGTGCTGGCCCTGGATGGCGGCGGCGTGCGCGGTGCTCTGACCATCGGCATTCTTCATGAAATGGAGCGGCATCTGCGCTGTAAATCCGGTCGCCCTGATCTGGTGCTGAGCGACTATTTCGACCTTATCGGGGGCACGTCCACCGGCGCCATCATCGCGGCCGGATTGGCCTTGGGCCGAACGACGCAAGACATTGAGTCCCTTTACCGGGATATGGGACCATCCATTTTCCGGCGCGTTCTCCACCGCCTTCCCGGCTTTGCGGCGCGGTTCAATCCGTTGCACCTGGAAAGAGCCTTGGTCGACCAATTGGGGCCGGGGACCCTGGGCAACGCCGCCTGGCGCTGCGGGTTTTGCGCCGTGGCGAAACGCGTCGACACTGGAAGTTCCTGGGTAATCTCAAACTCTCCAAGGTCAAAGTACTGGAACGGCGATCCCGACGAGACTGAGTTGGGCGTGCCAGACCACCAACGCAGCGTCACGCCCAACCGCGACTTCCCCATTGCCAAGGTCGTGCAGGCCAGCGCTGCGGCGCCCTTCTTTTTCGACCTGGTCAAAATCGAAGTCGAGCGTGGAAAGCCGGGCGTCTTTTTTGACGGCGCCATCACCCCGCACGGCAATCCGTCCCTGCAATTGGCGATGAGCGCGCTGATCCCCGACTATGGGTTTGGTTGGCGCGCGGGCGAGGACGAGCTTTTGATTATTTCGGTCGGGACGGGCGCCGTCAGGCCGCGCAAGCCGGGCTGGACCACGCCGCCCTTGCTGGCCATCTGGAAAGCGCTGCAAGCCTTGATGTCGGTGGCCTATGATAACAGCCAGCTGGCGATCACCTTGCTGCAATGGCTTGGCTCCACCCCTGATCCGGTTTCCGTGAACAGCGAAATCGGCGGGGTGCAGAACGCCAGACCGGCGGGTGTACGCCCGTTCTGGTCGTTTCAAAGATATGACGCCCCGCTGGAGCAGGGGTGGCTTCGCACCGTCCTGGGCATTGAGTGCTCGACGGCTGAAATCGGCAGTCTGCAGAAACTGGATGCCAGCGGCAACATCCCCAAGCTCTTCGAAATTGGACGGATCGCTGGCAAAAAGCTGTTGGCGGACGCCCACTTTCCAAAAGCGTTTGATGTCTGACGGCGCTTCTGGGCGGCGTGATGCGAATGGGGTTTTGGCGGCGCCTATGCTGGTAGTTCAATCCGGCGCGTAATCAGAAGCGTCCGCCAGTCTGCTGTTTCGGACATCATCTGCGTCGCGACCAGCTCACAATGGGACGCCAATCGAGCGCTCTTCATTTCCCGTTCGCGGTCGTGCTCCACCTCCACCCCAACGGCCTGCAATGACGCCGCCATCGCACGGGAACGGTGCTCCAGACGACGAAACTCGCCCACATTTCTGATGCCAAGGATCGCGGCCCCGAAAGCAGGCACGAGGGCGGAGACCAACTCGATCCCCCCCCTGTTCTGCTCGACGAATGACCACCATCTCGCGCCATGCAGCGTTGCGGGGGACAGGATGAGCAGGATCCCGCCAAGACAGGCCGCCGCCGTAAGCTGGAAGAGCATCTGACCGATTTTGTGTAGTCGGTGGTCGACCTGGTGCAGCTTTTCGGCGTTTGCGGTGTGATACCTGACCTGGTCGTCGATCACCGCCTGGGTGCAGAAGACTGAGACATTGTTCAGGTAGGCTGCATCCAGTTTCACGTTCGGCAGTCCGACCGTGCGCTCCAGCCGGGCCACCAGCCAGTGAACCCAGTCAGAACTCTGTAGCCTTTCGCCCATGGCCCGAACATGCTTGCGCCTCGGCAAAGGCATGCCGAGCGGGAAGAGAAATCTGATGGGCCGCAATTGCTCGGCCAGTTGCCGATATTCAATCCATCGTTCGTGCCAATGGCGTGCATTCGCCACCCAGGTCAGCAAGACAATCAGCCCGATCATGACGAATTCCAGCAGCAGGCTGACAAGCGACCGAGGGTCTCCGCCAGAAATGGCGACGACGACAGCCAAGGCGCTGAGCATGAAGGTCAGGAGGAAAGTGCTCCGATATAGTCCCGCATACCTTTTGGCGAGGGTGTCTGCACGAGCAAAACAATGGGCCAAATCCCCTTCGATGCAGGGAGTGCAGACCGCTTCCATCTGTGGGTTGGAGCTATAGATGGCCCGCCAGGCTTGGGCGGCGCCGCCCCCTTCGGCGTTCCGCCAGATTTGCGCCAGACCCTCGCGCCCCCGCAACAGATTGACGAAGGCGTCGAATATGAAACCGTAGGACAGGACCGACTCTCGTTCCTTGGAGAATATCTCGAAGGACAGACCCTCATGCGGATCACCCTTGTTGACGCTGATTGGCGTCAGGATCGTTTTCAGGTCTTCTTCCAAGGCCTCAAATCCCAGTCGATGCAGACGCCCTCTGTGCAGGGCCGCCATACTGATCGGTTCGGTTCCCGTCGGGTCAATCCAGATGACGGGTATCTTGTCCGCCAGGGCGCGGGTGACGATGTCCGCCGTCCCACCGACGCCAGCGCCCCTGTCTCCATCCCATACCGCAATCAGAAGGTCGGCGTGGGACAGAAGCACCTGTCCGGCGCGCAGATAGGCTTGGGCGCGACGGTCGGCCTCCCCGTCAAGCTCGAACACGGAGCCGGCTCGCCCTAACAGCGCTCTGAACTCTTCCCGTGACGCCGGCGAGAAGTCTTTTTCATATTCCTCTCTGAAAAACGGCAAAGGACATTGAAGCTCAACATGTCTCCTCAGGGCTTCCGCCGCCACGATCCGGTCGGCGCCCTCGGCAAGCGGAGATAGCACGCGAAGTTGCGCGCCAAATGGGCAAACCAGATCGAAAGCGATCGCGACATCCCTTCGGACCGCCGCGACATTTTCGATCTTCCGATGCCCTGACACGGCTATATTCAACACTCGAGGCGCTTCAAGACCGTGCTTTTGCAACTTTGGCTCCTTACAGGCCTGGGCGATCCACGGCTCTACCCTTTCCGCCATAGCGATTCTAGCATCCCACTCAGTCAAGCGTCACCGCCGCTGACTGGCAATCAGGTCATTTCCCGTCCCGGCGGAGATCAGCTTGCCCCGGGTGAAGGCGCCCGGGATTAATCTGAAACGCACGCCCGGTTGTCCCGGGTCAAGGACAGATCATCCGCTCGTTTCGCGCTAGCCCTGAGCGCTGCTACGGGCTTCCTGCGGCTTTGCGGGCCCCAACATAGGCTGTGAATTGCACGAGCTATCGGCGTCGACGGCAAGGATTGGGACGATCCGGCCAACCGGGTTCAGGTTCTTAGAGTTGAGCCCGATCGGCAGCGTCCAATTGGGCCAGCCAAATTGTAAGTACGATCTATTGAGGTCGTTAGCATCACTTGACGCTGATCAAATTTTCCAAGAGGGTTAATGCTCTGAAAACGGGAGATGCGAATGCTAGGGAAGTTTGTGATAACGCTTAAACTGATCGCGTTTGGTGCGCTGGTGGCAGCGACAACAACCTCGATTGCCGCGGCGAACCCGATTTTTCAACAGCAAACGGGTGCAACCTGTGATACTTGCCACCGCGGAGATCAGGTTCCGACCTCACAGACGCTGACGCCGCGCGGCGCTTTTTTCAAAAGTTGCGGCTATAACGCCGCCTGCGCAGGTTTCACCCCACAGCCGAATGGCGCCCCGCCAACAAACACACCGCCAAACTACCAGCAGCAGAATAATTATTCGCCCCCGCCGAGCCCCTATGTTCCCCCCCAACCGGCGCCCTATGTTCCGCCTCAACCCGCGCCCTATGTTCCACCCCAACCGGCGCCTTATGTTCCCCCCCAACCGGCGCCTTATGTTCAGCCCAACTATCAGGCTGGACTCCCCCCGGGCGGCTATTTGGCTTCATGCTCGGACGCGCACATGGTTGACGGGGCGCTGGAGGCAAATTGCCGACGGGCTGATCAGAGCATAAGGACCTCTATCCTCGCCAATGCCGCAAGCTGCCGCGGAGATATCTCCAACATTAACGGACAGCTCACCTGTATTGGCGCCCCCCAGCCTGTGGCGCGGAAGTCGTGGAACGCGATAGCCGTTTCCGACTATCGTGGAGAAGACCCGGGCAAGGGTTATTGGGCCTATAGTTCGGGCTATACCAAGGTGGATGCGAGCAACGCCGCTCTTGCCCTGTGCCAGAAAAACTACAACGACCCGAACAACTGCGAAGTGAAGGTTGTTTTTCAAAATCAGTGCGGCGCCTACGCCAATTCCAAGAAGGATTCGGGGTCGGGTACGGGAAGAACCCTACAAGAAGCGGAGACCAATGCGCTCTTGGACTGCGGAAAGTTCACCTGCAAGATTGTAAAGTCGGGCTGCGTGAACTGAGATTTTCAGCACAGGACGCGACTTTGCGGGAGGGTCGCCGCCCTCCCGCTTTCGCTTTGCTGTGAGCAGATTCCATAAACTGAATACCGCTCCGATCGAGGAGCACAGCGGAGGGCCTATGAAATTACGCACAATTCTGGCGGCTTCGATCCTTGCTGCCTTGTTCGCGGCTCCCGCCATGGCGGATGAAAGCTGGTCTCTGCCGAGCGGCAATCAGATTGTCTATGATCGCGACGTGGGCGCAACCGCCGTTCTGACCTACCAGCCCGAGCAGGGTCAGGGGCGCGGCCAGATTTTCGTAGTCGGTCTTGGCGGCCAATCCGCCAACCGCGGCCAATATACGGCATATTGGGTGGAAGCCGACGATGCTGGCGCGGTCTGCCCCGCAGCCCTTGTCGACGCAGAGGGACGAATGTGGCGTCGGTGGGGTTTGGCCACGGTTGTCTTTGGAAATCCAAACGGGCCTTCCGCAATCTCTATTTCTCAAGCCGAGTGCCTGACGACGCGATGGAGAACCGTGACCGCGAGGCCGGTTGAAGGCGGCGGCGTTCGCTAGGGCAGAACCCGATCTGATGGGATCGGCGCCGGGGCCTCTGCTCACGCAAAAAGGCGTTGTATATTTGCGGCCCAAAGTCAGCGCGGTGGAATACCGCACCGACATACGACCGAGGCGTCGATGCGGCAATTTGATCCAGGCATGTCAGACGAGGCTGTCAGGGCTGCGACGGGGCGAGACTGGCGGGATTGGAAAAGCAGGCTCGACGCCCTTGGGGCTTTCGATCTGACCCATCCCGAAATTGTGAAGCTGTTGTCTGCCTCCGGAATGGGCGACTGGTGGCGGCAGATGGTCGCCGTTGGCTATGAGCGCATGAGCGGCAAGCGCGCTCCGGGTCAGAGATGTGACGGAGCCTTTACCGCCAATGCCAGCCGGACCCTGGTGGGTGACAAGGACGACGCCCTGCGCCGTTGGCTGACGAAAGTCGAGGGGCTGATCCAATATAATGACGCGCTGGTCGTGTCGGAGCCCCGCGAGTCCCAGAGCGAAAAATGGCGCTATTGGCGCGTTGATCTGGACGACGGCTCCAAGGTCTCGGTTGTGATTTCGGAAAAGCCAGGCGGAAAATCCGTCATTGCAATCGGCCACGAAAAGCTTGCCGATGAAGCTGCGGCCGCAGGCGCCAAGGCCTTTTGGAAATCACTCCTAGCTGCGATTTAGGCCTCGGATCCGTGTTCATGGCGAACTGGGCTGGCGCGAAGAAGACGCTGCGGGGCGTTGCCGATGGTTCAGGGCGATAGCGGCCGGCGCCCCAGCCCCGGCAGAAGAGGCTGTAGTCGCTCTTCGCCGCCGGCTTGTCCGACCGTCCGCAGCCGACCAGATCGACGGCGATGACCCGCGGCCCAGTCGCGATCAGGCCAGGGATCATGTGGCGGTCATGTAGTGGAGCGCCCAGGGAAAGTCCGGCAGGCTCTCGAACCGCGCATCGGGCGTGCGGAGTATGTTCATGGATCATCTCCGGTCTGAAGATCGGGGAGGGGGATACCGGTCGTCAGGGCCGTGTGGCGAGCAGTAACAGCGCCAGTTGAGCCACTGCGGCGGCGAGGGTCAAACTCAGGCCAACCCAGATCCGGGGACCAGCGAGGGTCATGATCATGGGGCGGGTGGGGAAGTTGAACGTCTGCGGCATAGCGGCGAACTTGAAGGCATGGGCGCCGCCAAATCGCGGATCGCAGACAAGTTGGGCGAGGTCGCGTCGGCTGCGATATCGCACGTATCCCATCATTGTCCATTCGGGGACTTCGCTGAGCCCCCAGGTGTCGACCATGCCGCCGATGCGGCGCGCCGCGACGGCGGGATGTCCGCCGCGGGCGAAGAGCGCAGGCATGAACATCCGGGTATAGCCCGCCATCAATTCGCGCGCAGGTTTCATCTCGCCGGTGACCGGGTCTGCGACCTGCGTGTCCGCCATGCGAATGACGTTGAGCATGAAGAACTCGCGGCCGTCATCGTCTTCCAGAAAGCGCCGCATGACCGGCATTTCGTCCTGGTCGCCATGCCCGACATTATTGGCGCGCATTCGCGCCATGAGCGTTTCGATTTCGGCTTTTGACAGCGGGCCGCGCCAGTTGACGTACCAGCCCCAAAAGATCGCATAGGCGACCAGGGCGACGCCCCAGACCCAAAAGCTTCCCATCGGATGACCTCCCGCGCCAACCGGGCTGGTCGATATCCGGAACGGATTCGATCGGCTGCATGTGTTGACATTAATTATGTCACTATATGAGGGGCTCTGGCTTGGCAACAGGCGCCGGAAGGCTTGGCGGCGGGGCGGGCCAGTCAGTATGGTTGATGGCGCCGCTGCGTTCGGCACAAGGGGGATTTCATGCGATCGGACGCCTATCTCGATACGCCCTGGCCCGCCGAGGATGGCGGGCCGGAGCGCCATGCCGCCGTGTCCAAAGCATCGCTGAACCTCCAACCCCATGAGAGGCTTCAGGTCACCAGGCGCCGGACTCTGATGTCGACAATGACGATCCTGGGCGCGCCCGGGGAAGTGTTCATGCTGACCCATTCGGCTCTGCGCGCGCAGTTCGGGCTGGCCACGTCGTCGCGCGTCACCCGACTGGACGCCCAAACCCTTCAACCGACCGCCAGGTCCCCCGAACTGGCGGGCGGGCGCATGTGGCCCGGCGGCATGGCGCTGCATCGCAATGGTGATCTCTATGTCGTCTACGGCCATCACGCCCATCGTCTCGGTCGCGACCTGTCGCTGCGGGCGAGCCTCGCCCTGCCCCATGATCTGCCCTATAATGCGTTTGTCCTGCTCGGCTGCGGGCTGTTGGTTTGCAAGAACATCTCGGACCGCGTCCCGGCGCGGCTCAGCATCATCGATCCGGACACGCTGAGGCCGGTCTGCGCCGATGTGGATTGCCCCGAGCCATCGATCGCAAGGCTCTCCGCGCGCGGCGACACGCTCTATGTGGTCGGCGTGAGGTCGATCTTCCGTTATCATTGGGACCGTGCGGTCGGACGCCTGGTCTTTGATGAGGGCTGGCGCCATGATTACGCCGCTGGCGCGCAGCAAAGCTACGGTTGGGACGTGGTGCTGGCGGAAGACAACGCCTGGTTCATGGATAATGGCCATCACCGCTATCGGACGTCCATGGTTGGCGCCGGTGTGTCGGCCACGCCTAACCGCCTGATCCGGGTCAATCTGCGAGATAGCGCCGACCACGATGTCATTGAGGTGAGCGGCATTGCCGGCGGCTCCATCACCAACCCGCCCGTTTTCGACATCAGCAGTCAGATCGTGGTGGCCATGGACTCCGCGAACAAGCAGCTTCGCGCCTGGCGTTTTGATCCGGAGCATCGGGGGCTTGATCCGCTCTGGGCGCGGTCGAACCTGGGGGCCGCCAGCCACATGCTGCTCTATCCGGACAGCGGCGAGCTTGTGACCAACGACTATGACAAGGGTTGCGAATATGTCGCCGTGCTGGACATCCTGACAGGCCAGACACGGGCGCGCGCCAAAATCGGCGGACCGATGCAGGGCGTTGTCTTCCCCAGTCCGGGCTGGGGCAGGGATTTCTACTGGTGCTCGATGGGTTTCGTCGCGCGCGTCGCCGTCACCACTGCCTGATCGCGTCGGTTGGGGGGCGCGTGATTCAGGCGTCCAGCAAACGACTGACAGCGGAGATGATGGCCAGCCTGCTCTGATTGACACTGAGGCCTTGTGTGCGACGCAGCCGAACCCATCCGTCCATGGACGTCAACAGCTCGATCGCTGCGGCGACGTCGGGCCGCGCCTCGACTTCTGGAAGACAGACATGAAGCTGGCGGCGCTGTTGGGCCGCGAACTGCGCCCTTGCGCGCTGGATCGCCGGCGACGCGTGAAGTCTTATTTCGCCTGACAGGTAATAGAGCGTGATCTGTTCAAATGGCGCAGCGCGAGCCGCGACCAGAGCTTCTATCCTTTGCGCCAAAGTCCCGTTGGACAGGGTCTGCGTCAGCACAGATTGCGCCAGGGAACGGATCTTGGCGTTCATTTCCTCGAACAGGGACTCCATGTCCTGGAAGTGACGAAACACCGTTCGATGCCCAACGCCTGCATATTGGGCCACATCCTCCGAGGTCGGGCTTAGATTTCCGGCGCGAATAAGGTCGAGCAGTGCGGCGATGATCTTCTCGCGCGTTACACGGCCGCGTTCCATCCGCCCGTCCAATTCTGGCGGTGGAGCGCGCCGGGCGCGGGGCGGCGAGGCCTTGTCCTTGTCCGTGGTCATGGACTGCCGATAAGGGCTGCGCGGTCGCTACGCAAGCTCAACACGATCGGCTATCGGTCATGGGGACAAAATCCGCTCTATTGCAACTGAAGCAGACATCCCGCTTGGGAGAGAATGTCCCGGAGTCCGGGGGCTGCGGCTGCCGCGCTATATTTCGATCTCAGCGCGGCGAGCGAGCGGGCGTGATATTTCTGCGGCGGCTGGCTATAGGCGCCGCCGGGCAGGTCCACAGTGAACTCCGGCGCGCCAGTCGTGACCGCTTCGGCGTTTGCCGCCGTCCAGGGCAGGAAATAGCGGCCTATATAGCTCAAGATCGGGACCAGGGTCGACGCGAGGCTCGTCCAGTCCTCGAAGTCTCCGTCGCATCGCGGTTCCATCATGCGATGGCACCAGTCCAGAACGGCTGGACCCCGCGCGCGCATCCCTGCGCCGCAGGTCGGATCGACAGAGCACTCATAGAGTTGTCCTGCCAAGCCGAAATCAGCAAAGGCGGGCCGCTGGCCAAACAGGTAGGGGCGCGATGCGAGATGGGCCTCCAGAAGGTCGAGCAGTTCGAAATAATAGGCCGAGATCAGCGGCGCATTAGCCTCGCTCGACCCCACGAAATGACCCCGGCCGCTCATGCGCTCCAGGATCAAGGCAGCCCTGCCTGCGACCGACTCCGCATCGCCATGGGGGAGCGACAATCGCGCGAGCGTCTGGGCGGAAGCGAGCTTGTCGACCTGGGCATACCAGCGATGATGGAACATCAGCTTGTTGCCCCACTCGTCGCCGAACTCCTCGATCAGTTCCGAAAGGAACTTCAGGGCGGGATCGTCCGGATGAATCGACGGCAAGGGGTGCGCCGCCTCGACGCGCTCCATGATCGGCGTCGAGTCCTGCAGTCCCTCGTCTTGCGGCGTGGCCACGGTTGGGACGATCGGCAGGCGCGCAAAGCGCTTGTAGTCCTCTTCAGTGTCCGGGCCGCGCGAAATCCACAGGTGGGGAATCTGCTTGAACCGAAAATAGGATCGCACCTTCACCGAATAGGGCGACATCTCCGAACCGAAGATCCGATAGGGCTTTTCCATTGTGCTTCCTCGCCGTCGTCAGTTGTCCATCAGGCCGTCTTCTTCGCCCTTCTTGTGCGTCTGCCCGGAAGCGTGATCAACAAGGATCGGTCGACCTTGCCGTCATCTGGCAATCTGGCGCCCGCAGCGACCGCGAGGGCGACGCCGCCAGGCCCAGATCTTCATCCTTCGCCCTCAAAGCACGTCCCGTGATCCTTGGGAATAAGGACATGGTCATTGCCACTAGTGCAAGTTCCGTCCCCTGCCGAGGTCAGGCGATACGCGCAGCCGGGTCACTCGTCATCTTTAGAGGAAGAATCGCAACCGATTGCTTTTCTTTATATCTGTCGCCCCGACGGGGAGGGTGACGAAGTCCCCGTCATGTCCCACCTCGATCACGCCATGAAACCTTTGGCGCGCCTTGCCCAGGAACGGTCCTTCCAGCGCTTCCATGGGCAAGGGCGGGATGACATGGGTGAACAGCAGCATTTTGACATGCGCGCGCTCGGCGATCCCGGCCGCTTGTTCCGGCGTTGTGTGATAGGACAGGATGTCGTGGAAAATCGAGACGAGGTTGGAGCGACCATTCTTGATCGCCGCTTCCCGCTGCATCTGGACGAGGTTCGCCGCCAGTCCTTCGTGCACGAGGACGTCGGCGTTGCGCGCAGCCCTTTCCAGCGTCGGACTGGGCGCGGTGTCTCCGCTGACCACCACCCGGCGCCCCTTATAGATGAACAGGTAGCCGACGGCGGGATCGACGGGCCCGTGGTTCACCGCAATCGCATAGACCTTGAGATCGGGCTGGTTGATCAGCAGGACCTCGGGACCGGACCTGTTGGCGACGAAAGCCTGGGCGGCGCCGCCGAAACCCGACGGCGGCACGACGCGAGGTCCATGGTGGGTGATCCGATAGCCTCGGTCGAGCCGATAGGCGTCTTCGAACCCGGCGACGACGGCCTCCACCCCGGTGGGGCCATAGATCGGCAGCGGCGCCGAAGCCGCGCCGCCCGCCCAGTGCTGCAGCATCAACTCGCCAAGATCGGCAATGTGATCTGAATGGAAGTGGGTGAGGAACACCGCGCTGACGGCGGCGGGCGGCAGGTTCATCAGCGACAGGTTTTTGGTGCTGCCGGTTCCGGAATCGATGACGAATATCTGCCGACCCGCCACCACCACGGTGCATGGACCGGCTCGGGTGGGGTCTGGCATGGGCGAGCCAGAGCCGCAGAGCCCGACGCTGAGGCTGTCCGGCAGCCCGTTCAGCGGATCGGCGCCCATGGCCCGGTCATAGGCGCGCGC
>CAIOJR010000237.1 GCA_903858685.1 uncultured Caulobacterales bacterium
CGGCTTCGGCATCATCAGCCACATCGTGTCCACCTTCTCGCGCAAGCCGGTGTTCGGCTATCTGGCCATGGCCTACGCCATGGTGGCCATCGGCTTTGTCGGCTTCGTGGTGTGGGCCCACCACATGTTCACGGTCGGCATGAACGTGAACCTGCAGGCCTATTTCGTGGCGGCGACCATGGTCATCGCGGTGCCGACCGGCATCAAGATTTTCAGCTGGATCGCGACCATGTGGGGCGGTTCGATCGAGTTCAAGACGCCGATGCTGTTCGCGGTCGGCTTCATCTTCCTTTTCACTGTCGGCGGCGTCACCGGCGTGGTCCTGGCCAATGCCGGCATCGACTACAGCCTGCACGCCACCTATTACGTGGTCGCCCACTTCCACTACGTGCTCAGCCTGGGCGCGGTTTTCGCCATCTTCGCCGGCTTCTACTACTGGTTCGAGAAGATGTGGGGCGTGAAGTACAATGAGTTCCTCGGCGCGGCCCATTTCTGGATCATGTTCGTGGGCGTCAATGTCATCTTCTTCCCGCAACACTTCCTTGGCCTGCAGGGTATGCCCCGCCGCTATGTCGACTATCCGGAAGCCTTCTCCTTCTGGAACCTGATCTCGTCCTATGGATATGGGATCATGATGGTCGGCATGGGCGTGTTTTTTGTCCTGCTCGTGGAGGCTGCGATCCGTCGTCGCAAGGCTGAAGCCAACCCTTGGGGCGAAGGCGCCACGACCCTGGAATGGACCCTTCCCTCGCCGCCGCCCTTCCACCAGTTCAACGAACTGCCTGTGGTCGAAGGCGATCATCACTAATCAGACTTGTGGAGGTCGTTAAGACTTGCTGCGAACCTGAAATAGGCGTTTGAAGGCGCGGGATCGGCGACGGTCCCGCGCCTTTCCCCTATTTGGCGGCCGCGCCGCGCTTCCGGGCCCGCCCGGACCGGCGACCCGCACTGGACCGATGAAAAAGGATCAAGCCCCCGTGAGCGATGTCGCCAGCGCCGTTGAGACGCCCGCAACCGAGGTCGTGCAGCACGCTCGCTGGACGGACTATGTTCGCCTGCTCAAGCCGCGCGTCATGTCGCTGGTCGTGTTCACCGCCCTTACAGGCCTGGTTTGCGCCGATCGGCCGCTGCATCCGGTGCTGGCCGCCATCGCTATACTTTGCATAGCCATTGGCGCAGGCGCCAGCGGCGCGCTGAACATGGCCTATGAGGCCGATATTGATCAGCTGATGCGCCGCACCCGGTCGCGCCCCATCCCCCAGGGCAGGATTGCGCGGGGCGACGCCGCTGCCTTTGGCATGGTGCTGGCGGTCTTCTCCGTGATGCTGATGGGGCTCGGCGTGAACCTGCTGGCGGCAGGCTTTCTGGCCTTCACGATCTTCTTCTACGCCGTCATCTACACCATGTTGTTGAAGCGCTCGACGCCACAGAACATTGTCATTGGCGGCGCGGCGGGCGCCTTGCCGCCGGTGGTGGGCTGGGCGGCGGCGACGGGCGCGGCGCCGCTCAATGCCTGGCTTCTGTTTGCGATCATATTCCTTTGGACCCCGCCCCATTTCTGGGCCCTGTCGCTCTATACCGCGACAGATTACGCCAAGGCCGGCGTGCCCATGATGCCGGTCGTGAAGGGGCCCCGATCGACGCGGCGTCAAATTCTCGCCTACAGCTTGATCCTTGCGCCGCTCGGAGTGGCGCCGGCCTTTACCGGCCTGGGCGGCGCCTTCTATCTTGGCGTCTCGGGGCTCGGAGGGGTGATTTTTCTGGCCCTGGCGCTCCGCCTGGCCCTGAGCCATGCCGGCGAAGATGAGCTGGACCCGACCGGTCTCTATCAGGTCAAGCCGGGCGACAAGGGCGCACGCGACCTGTTCGCCTTTTCTATTTTCTATCTGTTCGCCCTTTTCGCCGCCCTGTTGATTGAACACGGGCTGAGGCAATTTGGGCTTTCAGCACTTGTTCCCACCCATCTGTAGAGCCATCCAGGACCCATGAGCGAACCTGTCGTGAAAGCTTCCCCGAAAGACCCCTTTGGCGAAGGATTGAACGCCGCCAAGGCGCGTCGGCGTCGATCCGTCGCCATAGCCATCGCCCTGGTCGTTTTCGTCGGTCTGGTCTTCGCCGTGTCGGTGTTGCGCCTCAGCGGCCATGGCGCCCCGCAATTCTGACCCGCGAAGATTGTGTGAGGACGATGCGGCCATGAGGCGCAAGCCCGATATCCGATTGATCGGCGCGCTTCTGGCCGGGGTTGTCGTGGCCATGATCGGCCTGGCCTATGCCTCCGTGCCGCTCTATCGCGCCTTTTGCGCCGCGACCGGGTTCAACGGCACCGCGCGGCGTGCGGAACGCGCCGTTTTTACCCCTATTGATCGCCGCCTGACGGTGCGCTTTGACACCAATGTCCGTGGCCTGCCCTGGCTGTTCGAACCGGAGCAGCCGACATCCACGGTCCAATTGGGAAAGGCGGGCCTGGCCTATTTCCGGGTGAAGAACAATGCGGATCACGCCCTGGTCGGTCGCGCCGCCTACAATATCTCACCCGAATCGGCGGCGGCCTATTTCATCAAGACCCAGTGCTTCTGCTTCAGCGATCAATCTATTCCGGCCCATCAGGAAGTGACCTTTCCAGTGATCTTCTATGTCGATCCAAAGTTCGCGACGGACACCAGCACCTATAGTTTGAGCGAAATTACCCTCAGCTACACCTTTTATCCGGCGCCAGATGGGCCTGCTAAGCGCTGATCCGTGCTGAAGCCTCTTGGCTTATCAGTCTTCCGGGCGCTATAGCGTAGGGGAATCCATCCACCGACGTCACCCGTTCCATCGGGCGCGCCGGCCGACATGAACGGGCAAGGGGTTACCAGACACGCCATGGCTCAAGACGCCGTCAAACACGATTATCACCTGGTCAATCCGAGCCCCTGGCCGCTCATTGGCTCGATTTCCGCCACGGTCCTGGCCGTGGGCCTGGTTGCGGGGCTCAAGGGCCTGTTCGGGATTCCGAAGGGCAACTGGATCGTTCTGGTCCTGGGCTTTCTCGGCGTGTTCTACACCATGTTCGGCTGGTGGTCGGACGTGGCGAAGGAGAGCCGTGGCGGCGACCATACGCCGGTGGTCTCGATCGGCCTGCGCTATGGCATGATCCTGTTCATCGCTTCGGAAATCATGTTCTTCGTGGCGTGGTTCTGGATCTTCTTCGAGATGGCCCTGTTCCATCACGACCGCACCTTCTCAGCCCTGGACGAGGTCCGCACCGCATGGGCCACCTGGCCGCCCAAGGGCGTGGAGACGCTGGACCCCTGGCACTTCCCGCTGATCAACACCGTGATCCTGCTGACATCCGGCACCACGGTGACCTGGGCGCACCACGCCCTCCAGCACGGGGACCGCAAGTCCACCCAGTGGGGCTTGATCCTGACGATCCTGCTCGGCGTGGCCTTCACCTCGGTGCAGGCCTACGAATATGGTGAAATCATCTCCGACAAGCTGTTCTTCAATACAGAGGCGGTCAATTCCGGCCTTTATGGATCCAGCTTCTTCCTGGCGACGGGCTTTCACGGTTTCCACGTCCTGGTGGGGACTATCTTCCTGACCATCTGTCTGCTGCGCCTGATGGCGGGCGGCTTCACCCCGAAGAAGCATTTCGGTTTTGAGGCGGCCGCCTGGTACTGGCACTTCGTGGACGTGGTCTGGCTCTTCCTCTTCGCCTTCATCTATGTCGCGTTCCGCGGCGGCGCTGCGGGCTGATCGGTCGGTGGCAGGCGTTCATCCGATCCTTGCGGGTCTCGCCTGCCGTTGCCCGAGCTGTGGCAAGGGCGCGCTGTTCAGAAGTTATCTGAAGCTGAACACACGCTGTCCCGCCTGCGATTTTGACCTCGCAAAAGCGGATGCCGGCGACGGCCCCGCCGTGTTCGTGATCCTGATCTGCGGCGCGGTCGCCTGTTTCGGTCTGCTCTTCACGGAAATGACCTATCATCCCCCTGTCTGGGTGGAGTTGGTCATCTGGTTCCCGGCAGCCGCCCTTCTGTGTCTGGCCGCCCTCCCGCCCTTCAAGGGCGCGCTGCTGGCGGCGCAATTTCTCAACAAGGCGTCGGAAGTGCGCCCAGAGGATTTGCGCCATGGGGAATAGCGCGGCGATGGGCGACAAGCCTGCGGGCGTGCGCTGGTTCCTGCACGGTTTCGCCCTTCTCGTCTTCATTCTGCTATGTGGTCTGGGCGTCTGGCAGGTCCAGCGCCTGCAATGGAAGACCAGGCTGCTGGCCCGCATAGCTGAAGCGCAGTCTGCGCCAGCCGAACCCCTGTCGGCGGTCTTGAGCCGACTCGAAGACAAGCTGGACGTGGACTATGTGCGCGTGCAGTTCCTCTGCCCGGGGCTGACCCTGACACCGACGGTGCGTGTCTATGGCGTGCGGGAAATTGGGCCGGGCCGCCGTGTGGTGACGGCCTGTCCGATCGAATCAGGCCCTTATCGCAATATTCTGGTGGACCGAGGATTTCTGAACTCAACCGAAGCGCCCAAGGGCTCCGGCCTGACCATTGATCCTGTTGTGGGCGTGTTGCGCAGGCCCGATCCGCCTAACGCCTTCACGCCGCCTCATACCGGCCCCGGCGCCGATTGGTACAACCGCGACATCAAGGGCATGGCGGCGGAACTCAAGGCGGACGCGCCAGCGCCGGTGATCCTGATGCTGGAAAGCCCGGCGCCCGCCGGCGGCGATCCGGCGCCCTCGCCCGTGCCGGTCAACATCTCGAATAATCATCTGAGCTATGCCGTGACGTGGTTTGGGCTCGCCGCCGCGCTTGTGGGGGTCTATATCGCCTTCCTCCGAAGGACCCGAAAGCGGACCTGACGGCGCGCGAGCAAGGGGTCGTCAGCCTTTCAGCATTCGCGCCCTTCGCCGCCTTTCCCCCTGTCGCCATGCTCCAGCCGTTGAGAGGGCCTGTGCAATATATCTCCACCCGAGGCGCAGCCGCGCCCGTCGCCTTTGAAGGCGCCCTGCTGGCGGGACTGGCTCCCGATGGCGGCCTCTATGTGCCGCAGGTCTGGCCGCACTTTTCAGAGGCTGAAATCGCGGCCTTCGCAGGCATGTCCTATGCGCAGGTGGCGGCCAGGGTGTTGAAAGCCTTTGCAGGCGACAGTCTGAGCGAGGCGCAGGCGCTGGCGCTTTGCGTGGACGCCTACGCCACGTTCGACCATCCCGCCGCCGCCCCCCTAGTGCAGCTGGACGCCAATCGCTGGCTGCTGGAGCTCTTTCGCGGGCCGACCCTGGCGTTCAAGGACGTCGCCATGCAGATGCTGGCCCGCCTTTATGACAAGGTGCTGGGTGAGCGAGGGGAGCGCATGACCATTGTCGCCGCCACCTCCGGCGACACGGGCGGTGCTGCGGTCGAAGCCTTTCGAGGCGCCAAACATGTGCGGCTGGTCATCCTGTTTCCAGACGGGCGCATCAGCGACGTGCAGCGTCGCTTCATGACGACCCCGACGGACGCCAATATCGCCTGCCTGTCTGTGTCCGGTGATTTTGATGACTGTCAGAGCATCGTCAAAGGGCTGTTCCGCGACACCGCCTTCAAGGACGAGGTCGCGCTGTCCGGCGTCAACTCGATCAATTGGGCGCGGATCGCCGCTCAGAGCGTCTACTATTTCACCGCTGCCGTGGCGCTGGGCGCCCCAGGGCGAAAGGTGCGGTTCGTGACGCCGACGGGTAATTTTGGCGACGCGTTTGCCGGCCATGTCGCCGCCCAGATGGGACTGCCGATCGATGGCATCACGATTGCGACCAACGCGAACGACATACTGGCGCGGGCTGTCACGACGGGACGCTATGCGCGCGGGGAGGGGGTCGCCACCTCCAGCCCGGCCATGGACATCCAGGTCGCGTCCAATTTCGAGCGCCTGTTCTTTGAGGCCAGCGGACGCGACGCGGCCCTGACCGCCAGCGCCTTTGAGGGATTCGCCGCCACCGGCGCGCTTGAACTGCCCCACGCCGTCCTCACCGCCATTCGTTTGCGCTTCGACGGCGAGGCGGTCAGCGAAGCCCAGACCCTGGCCACCATGGCCGACTATTGGCGCCGCACGGGCGAACTGGTCGACCCGCATACCGCGGTCGGTCTGGCCGCCGCTGACCGGATCGCGCCTTCGGACACCCCCGTCGTGACCCTGTCGACCGCCAGTCCCGCCAAGTTTCCGGAGGCGGTCGCCGCGGCGATCCCCGGCGTCATCGCCGCCCATGCCCGCGCAGATCGACTGTCGGGCCTGCCGGAACGCATGACGCCGATCGCCGCCGATGCTGAGGCTGTGAAAGCCTTCATCCGGGAGTTCGCGCGCGCTTGACCCCCCTCGTTCACAGCCTGTCGAACGGGGTCCGCATCATTGCAGATCCCATGCCCGGCCTTTCCAGTCTGGCCCTTTCCGTGGTGATCAAGGGCGGCGCGCGGTGGGAGGCTGAGTCACAGAGCGGCTGGGCCCACATGCTCGAACACATGGTGTTCAAAGGGGCTGGACGTCGCGACGCCCGCGCGATTGCGGAGGCTATCGAGGCCGAAGGCGGGCAGATCAATGCCGCGACCGGCTTTGAACGGACAAGTTTTCAGGTTCGCTGTCTGGCTGACGGCCTGCCGCTCGGGCTGGAAATCCTGGCCGATCTGGTGCGCCATCCGCATCTGGACGCTGGCGAACTGGAGCGTGAAAAGCTGGTGATTGCTCAGGAGATCGCCGACGCCGCCGATACGCCTGACGACCGGGTGTTCGACATGGCTCAGTCGGCGGCCTTTACCGGCCAGGCGCTGGGACGGCCTATCCTTGGGACCATGCAGACCCTGACGCCCGCCACGGCGCAAGATCTGTCGGCCTTTCACGCCAGCCTCTATTCGTCTGACAGGATCGTGGTCAGCGCCGCCGGCGCAGTGGACGAGGCGGCATTGTTGCGACAGGTCGAGGCGTTGTTTGGGGATGCGCGTCCTGTGGCGCAAGCGGCGCCACGGATCGCTACCCCGACATCCGGGGCGGTTGTCGAGGCGCGCAAACTGGAACAGGCCCAAATGGTCTGGCTCACCTCCGGCGTCGGCGTCAGCCATCCCGACTATTACGCCCAGCGCCTCTTCGCTGAGATTCTGGGCGGCGGCATGGCGTCGCGCCTGTTTCAGGATGTGCGCGAGAAGCATGGCCTGGCCTACGCCATCGACGCCTATTGCGCGGCCTATGATGATGTGGGGCTTTTGGGCGTCTATGCCGGTACAGCGGCGGCGGATGCGGCGCCTGCCGCCAGATTGATCGTTCAGGGCCTTGAAGCCCTGGCGGAGGGGGCAACCGAGACCGAACTGTCCCGCGCCCGCGCCCAGGCGCGCGCGGGACTGCATATGGGCCGGGAGCAGCCGCTCGCACGGGCGGAGCAAGCGGCTGGACAACTTCTGTCGTTTGGGCGGTTGGTGGATGTGGCCGAAAGCGAAGGGGCGATCGCCGACGTGGGACTTGAGGATTTGCGCCGGGTGGGCCAGCGTGCTCTGGACGGCGTGTGCGCAGCCGCCGTTCTGGGCCCGAAGCGGGCGGCGGGTGCGGCGGGGGTCCTGGCGCGCCCGATCTGAAATGCGGAAGGCGAGCGATGAGCCCACATGTCGAATCCTACGAAGACGCCCTGAAGCGGCTTCAGATCGCTTTGGTGAAGTCCCAGGTCCACGCCATCGACAAGGGCTGGAAATTTGTCGTGGTGCTGGAGGGGCGCGACGCCGCCGGAAAGGATGGCGTGATCGGCCGCATCACCGAACATCTGGGGCCGCGCTATACGCGCACCGTGTCCCTGCCCAAGCCGTCAGACCGGCAACGCTCCGAGTGGTGGTTCCAGCGCTATGTGCGCCACCTGCCTGCGGCCGGGGAGTTCGTGATCTTCAATCGCTCCTGGTACAATCGCGCGAGCGTGGAGCCTGTCATGGGTTTTTGCACCCCTCAGGAGCACGAGGACTTTCTGCGCGACGCCCCTGGTTTTGAGACCATGCTCGTGGAAAGCGGCGTCAAGCTGGTGAAATTCTGGCTCGACATATCACGCAAGGAACAGGCTGAGCGTCTCGATGACCGACGACGCGACCCGTTGAAGGCTCTGAAGACCAGCCCGATGGATGCGCTCGCCCAGACAAAATGGAAAGACTACAGCCTGGCCAGAAACACCATGTTGGCTCGCACCCACACCGCTGTCGCGCCCTGGGTTTGCATTCACACCGACGACAAGAAGGCGGCGCGGCTGAACCTGATCCGGCATCTGCTGCATGTCATCGCGCCGCCGGACGTTGCGAGAGACATCGAAGCGCCGGACCCAGCTATAGCGTTCCCGTTCGAAGCGGAGGCTGTCAGTGACGGCAGGCTGGAGCCCTGAGGCCGTCCAGAGCAGAATCCGATCCAATCAGATCGGATTTTTTCTATAACCCTATGTAATTAGACCGTTTTCTGTGACGACCGGTGTCCGCTTCGCTGGAAGACTCTCTAGACGGCGCCAGCCTTGATCGGATTGCGTTGAGGAGCGAGCACGCTGCTGGCGCTTCTGGCCACGGCCTTGGGCTCTTCCTCGAACAGTTCCGCCAGCTTTTCGGTCATGGCGCCGCCCAGCTGCTCCACGTCGACAATGGTCACTGCACGACGATAATAGCGGGTCACGTCATGGCCGATGCCGACGGCGATCAGTTCGATGGGCGAGGCGGCCTCGATCTCTGCGATCACCTGACGCAGATGACGTTCCAGATAGTGGCCTGAATTGACCGAAAGGGTGGAGTCGTCGACCGGCGCGCCATCCGAGATGACCATCAGGATGCGGCGGCTTTCCGGTCGTGCGATCAGGCGCGAATGGGCCCAGATCAGGGCCTCGCCGTCGATGTTTTCCTTCAACAGGCCTTCGCGCATCATCAGGCCCAGATTCTTGCGGGCGCGACGCCACGGGCTGTCGGCGGCCTTGTAGATGATGTGGCGCAGATCGTTCAGGCGTCCCGGATTGGGCGGCTTTCCTGCCTTGATCCATTCATCGCGCGCCAACCCGCCTTTCCAGGCTCGGGTCGTGAAGCCCAGCACTTCAGCCTTGACGCCGCAACGCTCCAGCGTGCGGGCCAGGATGTCGGCGCAGACCGCGGCGACCATGATGGGGCGCCCGCGCATGGAGCCGGAATTGTCGATCAGGATGGTTACGACCGTATCGCGAAACTCGGTATCGTCCTCCTGCTTGAAGGATAGGGGCGCGGTCGGGTCGGTGATGATCCGCGTCAGGCGCGACACGTCCAGCACGCCCTCTTCCAGATCAAAACTCCAGGCGCGGTTCTGCTGCGCCAGCAGGCGACGCTGCAACTTGTTCGCCAACCGCGATACAACGCTGGAGAATTGCTGGATCTGCTGATCCAGATAGGCCCGCAGACGACTCAGTTCCTCCGGATCGCACAGATCCTCTGCCGCGACGATTTCGTCATCGCGTGAGGAGAAGACCTTGTAGGCCGGCTCCGCCAGTCCGGCGTCCTTCATGTCGGGCCGCGAGGGGCGCATGCCGTCGCCCATGTCCGGCGCTTCATCGGACATGTCAGTCTCGGCGGAGTCCTCCATCTGGGCAGACTCATCGTCCTCGCCTTCGGAATCAGCGTCAGAGCTTTCGGTATCGCTGTCGCTGGAGCCGTCGGTGTCTTCGCTTTCGCCCTCGCCTTCGTCCGTATTGGTGTCCTGGGGCTGGTTCTCAGCGCTTTCGGCGTCTTCGGCTTTGTCCTCGGGCGTTTCGCCGACCTCCTCGCCCATGTCGAGATCGGTGAGAATCTCGCGCGCGATGCGGCCAAAGGCGGCCTGATCGGTCAGGGCGGCGCCGAGCTTGTCGAGATCGGCGCCAGCCTTCAACTCGATTTCCGATCGCAGCAGGTCGACAGCGGCGCGGGCCTCAGGGGGCGGTGCGTCGCCGGTCAGCCGTTCGCGCACCATCAAGGCGAGCGCGTCGGACATGGGCACAGCGGCGCGGTCTGTGATGCGGGCGAAGCCCTTGCGCTCCAGCTGCCCTTCCAGCAGGGCGGTCAGATTGGCGCGCACGCCGCCCAGGGCGTTGGCGCCCACAGCCTCGATCCGGGCCTGTTCAATCGCCTCAAACGCCGCCGCCGCGCCTGGGTCCCTGGGGCGCAGTCGTGCATGAGCGGCATCGTCGTGGTGGGCGAGGCGCAGCGCCATCTGGTCGGCCATGCCGCGGATGCGCGCAGCGTCCCTGGGCGACATGTCGCGCGTTGGATGGGGCAGGGTGGCGCGGTTGCCGACCAGAGACGGACCGTCGCCTGAAAACACGACTTCAAGGTCTGGCGTTTCGGCCAGACTTCGCGCCGCGTGGGCGAGCGCACGCTTGAAGGGTTCGGTCGGGGATTCGGGCTTGCTGGCCATGGTTCACCACTCATAGACCGCCATTGCGCTGCAATGAAGAGGCGCCCTTACGGAACTTTCATCATGATCAGGCTTGCCCGACGCGGCCCATCGGCGCCACGCTGGCAAAGACACCGGGGGAGCGTTTGACATGATCGGTCTATTGATGCGGATGGGTATGGTGGCGCTGGGGCTCTATATCGCCTCAACGCTGGTGCCGGGCGTGTTGATCGACAATCTCAAGACCCTCTTTCTGGCGGCGCTCTTGTTGGCCGTCATCAATGCGGTGGTTCGCCCGGTCATTGTCCTTCTGACCTTGCCCTTCACTGTTGTGACCCTTGGGCTGTTCCTGTTTGTCATCAATGCGGCCATGTTCGCCCTGATCGGCGTCTTTTTGCACGGTTTTCGGGTGGACGGATTTCGCTCGGCCCTGTTCGGCTCGATCGTGGTGGGGATCACCAGCTTCATCGGCAACGCCTTTATCGATCGGGAAGGCCGCTTTTCACGCTATCGACGGGGACGGGACTGAGTGAAGGCCAAAGGCGTCGCGCCGATTGCGACCGGGCTTGCCTTACGTCAGGGTAATGGGGCTCATCTGTCGCCATAAAAACTTGTGGAGGACGCCCCATGGCTTACACGCCCTTTGACCTGACCGGAAAAGTCTCGCTGATCACCGGCGGCAATCGCGGCATCGGCCTAGGCATGGCCGACGCGCTGGCCCAAGCCGGGTCGGATATCGTGATCTGGGGCTCCAACGCCGAGCGAAACGCCGAGGCAGAGGAAAAACTCAAAGCCCACGGCGTGCGCGTGATGATTCAGACGGTTGATGTGGGCGACGAGGATCAGGTGGTGGCAGGCATGGCGCAGGCTGAAGCCGCCATGGGGCGGCTCGACACCGTCATCGCCAATGCCGGAATTGGCCGCGGCGCGGCGTCCTTTCACGAGATGAGCACAGACATCTGGCGCCAGAACATGCGGGTCAATCTGGACGGCGCCTTCTGGACGCTGCGCGAAGCCTGCAAGTCCATGGTCAAGCGCGCCAGGGCGGGCGATCCCGGCGGCTCGCTGGCGGCGACCGCTTCGCTCGGCGCCCTTCAAGGCGCGGCTCGAAATCAGGCCTATACGGCCACCAAGGGCGCCCTGATCCCCATGATCAAGGGCATCGCGGTGGAATATGCAAGATACAATATGCGGGCCAACGCCATCCTGCCGGGTTGGGTCGCCACTGACATGACGGGCGGGCTCCAGACCTTCGACAAGTTCAATGAAAACGTCATAGGTCGGGTGCCGTCCAAGCGTTGGGGCCAGCCGGAGGAGTTTGGCGGGATTGCGGTCTATCTGGCCAGCAATGCGTCGAGCTTCCATACGGGGGACGTGCTGCTGATCGACGGTGGTTATAGCTGCTACTAAGGGATTGACGTCCGGCTTGCCGGGCGCCGGACACTGATCGGGGAGCGCAGGTCATGTTGACGCGGCGGGGACTGATGACGGGGACGGCGGTGATCGCCGGCGCCGGACTGGTCGGAGCGGTGGGATATCGGGCCCTGCAAGATCGCGAGCCAGCGGCGCCGCCGGCCACGGACCCGAGCGGGCGGCTGTTGTGGCGTAACTGGTCCGGCATCCAGTCCAGCTATCCCCAGATCCGCGCAGCGCCGGGCAGCGAAGATGAACTGGCGTCCCTCTTGAAGTCGGCGCCCGGTCCGATCCGTCCGGTCGGCGCGGGCCACAGCTTTCAGCCGCTTGTGCCCACCTCTGGCACCCTTCTCAGCCTTGACCGGATGAGCGGGGTGCTGGCCCACGATCCGGCCACGCTGACCGCGCAGGTCAAGGCGGGGACCAGGCTTGGCGATCTGGGCCCGGCGCTCGCGGCGATCGGGCAGGAAATGCCCAACCTGCCCGATATCAACAAACAGTCGCTGGGCGGCGCCCTGGGCACCGGCACCCACGGCACCGGGCGCGGCCTGAAAGCCATTCATGGAGAGGTGCTGTCATTCAGACTGGCCACAGCCAGCGGGGATATTCTGGAGTGCAGCGCCGATCATCATCCGGACATCTTCAATGCGGCGCGCGTCAATCTGGGCGCCTTCGGAGTCGTCACCGAGGCGACCCTGAAGAACCGGGCGCTGACGCGACTGCGAAAACAGGTGGTGCTGCGGGACCTGAACGAGACCTGCGAGGACTGGCCGCGTCTGAAGGCTGCGCATCGCAATGTCGAGTTCTACGCCATTCCCTTCACCGGCAAGGCGGCCGTGATCACAGCCGACGTCACCACCGATCCGGTGATCCCGCGCGGCGCCGACGAAGACACATCCACCCTCATGGATCTGAAACACCTGCGCGATGTCTTCGGGTTTGCCCCGCCCCTGCGTCGGTGGGTGGCGGACAAGATGATGAGCGGGCTCAAGCCTGAAATCATGATCGACGAGGGATGGAAGCTCTTGTCCAATGAACGCCCGGTGCGTTTCAACGAGATGGAGTTCCACCTGCCGACTGAAGCCCAGATACCCGCGCTCAAGGAGGTGGTCGCCACCATAGAGGCCAGGCGCAATGATGTCTTCTTTCCGATCGAGGTGCGCACGATCGAGGCCGATGACGCGTGGCTGTCGCCCTTTTATCAGCGCGAATCCGGGTCCGTGGCGGTGCACGCCCATTACAAGGACGACTATCAGTTCATGTTTGAACTGATCGAGCCGATCTTCCGTCGCCATGGCGGCCGTCCGCATTGGGGCAAGCTCAACTCGCTCAGGGCGGCCGATTTTGCAGCGCTCTATCCGCGCTGGAAGGACGCCATGGAGGTTCGCAAAAGCCTCGATCCCGGCGGGAGGTTCCTCAATCCCTATCTGAAAAAGGCGCTGATCGATGTCTGAGGGCAAGGCTCTGAAACCCTCTCGCCGTCTGGCGATTGGCGGGCTGGGCGTGGCGGGTCTGGCAGGGCTCGGCATTGCTGCGGGACGTAAGGCTGACCGGGGGGACGGCGGGCATGACGCCTATTTCCAGGGCCTGTCAGACGCCCTTCGCAGGGCCGGCGTCGCCCAGCCCACCCTGATTATCGACCGGGCGCGTCTCAACCAGAACATCGAGGCGGTGAAGGCCAACCTGGCCGGATCCGGGCTGGGCGTGCGGGTGGTGGTGAAGTCCCTGCCCGCCATCGACCTGATCGAGGCGGTGGCGGACGGACTGAAGACCAATCGATACATGGTCTTCAACGGCGCCATGCTGGGCGAGATGAGCCGCCGCAAACCCGACGCCGACCTCTTGCTGGGCAAACCCTTGCCCGTGATGCAGGCCCGGGCCTTTTATGATCAGGGCCTCGCGCCGTCAGGCCGCCCGGGGCCGCAGTGGTTGGTCGATACGCCAGAGCGACTGGCCCAGTATTCGGCCATGGCCAAGGCGCACGGCGTCGTGGCGCGGGTCAATTTCGAGATCGATGTCGGCCTGCACAGAGGCGGCTTTCCGGACGCTCAAACGCTCGCCCACGCCGTCGATCTGGCCAGAGGCGATCCGAACCTGCGGATTTCTGGCCTGATGGGCTATGATCCTCACATTCCCAAGACGCCCAGCCCGGAAGCCGCCTTCGCGGCGGTTCAGAAGGCCTATGGCGCGGCGCGGTCCGTGCTGGCGGAAAAGCTGGGCGCTGATCCGTCCGGCCTGACCCTGAACACGGCTGGCAGTCCCACCTATCTGTTGCACGCCAGGGACACATTGGCCAATGAGGTCTCGATCGGCTCCGCCTTCGTCAAACCGGTGGATTTTGACCTGAAGACCCTGGCGGCCCATACGCCCGCTGCCTTTATCGCCACGCCGGTGATCAAGGCGCTGTCGCGCACCCAGATCCCCAGTCTTGAGGCCCTGTCCGACCTCATGACCTTCTTTGATCCCAATACGCAGCGGGCCTTTTTCATCTATGGCGGGCACTGGATGGCCCGGCCGGTCTCCCCGCCGGGCCTGCAGTACAACGATCTGTTCGGCCGTTCGTCCAATCAGGAGATGTTGAACGGCTCAAGCCACGTCAAGCTTGGCGTCGACGACTATGTGTTCCTGAGGCCGAACCAAAGCGAAGCGATCTTCCTTCAGTTCGGCGACCTGGCGCTTTATGAGAAAGGCGCCATCTCAGCCCACTGGCCGACCTTTCCTGTCTCAGCCTGAGGTGCGGTCGTAAAAGGCGGCGAGGTCGGCCTTCAGCGATTTGAGCGCTTCGGGGTTCAGATAGACCATGTGGCCGGACGGATAGTATTTCAGCTCCAGATTTTTGCGGATGGGGCCGTCCAGCAGCATGTGGGAAAGGTCGTATTCGGTCTGGTAAAAGGGCGTTGCGAGGTCGAAATAGCCGTTGAGAGACAAGACCTTGGTATTGGGCGTCTCCCGCATGGTCTGGGCCAGATCAAGCTGCACGGCGGCATTGGATGACTTGTAGCCGCCATTGATCACCTTGTGATGGTTGTCCCAGTCAGAGATGAATTCATAGGCGGTGGAGCGATAGTCGAGATCGGTCTTATAGCCCAGATCGCGGCGGATATAGTCGCCGGCGGCGGACACAAAGGCTGAGGTGATGGCGATGTCGGACGGGTCATAGCTTGTGCCTTCGCCGGCCGTATCCTCTTCCGTCCCCAGATAGCGCGCATCCAGACGGCCCACGATCTCGCCGCGCGACCGCAACAGCTCGCGGCGGAACCGCTCCAGATTCACGCGCAGCTTGGCCTTCTTGACGAACTCGACGGACAGGCCGGTATAGTCGCTGAGCTTTTTGGCTGTGGCGTCGAACTCTTCCGGGCTGATGTCCTGACCCTTGAACAGGGCCGCCGCATAGGGGCCGCTGGCGAATTTGCGCACATCCTCCAGGAAGGGCTCAAGCTGATCGGGACGGTTGGCCAGCGCCTTGTGATACCAGGCCGTCGCCGCATAGGTCGGCAATAGGCCCACATAGGGAATGTCAAAGCCCAGATCGTCTACCCCGGTATTGAGATAGGACGACAGCAACACGACCCCGTTCAGGTCATAGCCCAGCTGGTGCAGCCGATAGGTCAGGGCCGCGGAGCGGGTCGTGCCATAGCTTTCCCCGAACAGGTATTTCGGCGCATTGGCCCGGTTATTCAGGCCGATATAGCGCGAGATGGCCTTGGCGAAGGCGTCAGCGTCCTGATCCACGCCCCAGAAGGTCTTGCCCTCAGTCTTGCCCAGAGGGCGCGACAGGCCTGTGCCTATGGCGTCCAGAAACACCAGATCGGTCTTGTCGAGCAGGCTGTCAGGATTATTGACCAGATCATAGGGCGCCGCCCCCGCAGGCGCTGGCGAGGGCGTTTTGACCCTCATGGGACCAAAGCTGCCCATGTGCAGCCAGATCGAGGACGAGCCCGGCCCCCCATTATAGAAGAAGGTGACCGGACGCTTCGGGCCGTCGACGGTGTAGGCGACATAGAACATGCTGGCTATGGGCTTGCCGTCGGAGTCGCGCAGGGTGAGGGTGCCCGCTGTGGCCTTGTAGGCGACCGGCTTGCCGGCGATGGTGGCGGTGTGGCTGGTGACCGATTTGGTGTCCTCGATGGGCGCGCGGGCTGTGGCGGCCTCGATCTTGTCGTCGACAGCGGTCTTGTCAGCAGGCTTGGCGTCCGCCGTATCGGCTGCGTAGGTCAGGCTGGAGGTCGCCGTCATCGCCAGGGCGCCCGCCAGAGCCGCCGCCTTGATCCAGTGCCGCATCGTCAATGTCCCCACTCTATGATCGCATTTGAAACCAGATGCGAGACAGCCGTCGCCGGGCAATCCTGTCAACGATCCGCACCATTAATTACCCGTAATGTCGCGCCTCAGATCACCCCGTCCGCGCGCAGGCGTCCAATCTGTTCAGGGCTCAAGGCCAACACCTCGCTCAGAACTTCGTCCGTGTGCTGGCCAAGCGCCGGACCCGGCCAGCGCACGTCGCCCGGCGTCTTGGTCAGGCGCGGAAAGGCGTTCTGCATCTTCACCGTGCCAAAGACGGGGTGCGGCGTTTCCACAATCGACTGGCGCGCGATGAATTGCGGATCCTGCAGCATGTCTGCGGCGCGATAGATCAGGCCGGCGGCGACTTCCTTTTTTTCCAGCACGGCCAGCAGGTCGTCCGTCTCCAGGGTCGAGGTCCAGGCGGAAATCAGCGCATCGATCTCCCCCTGATGAAGCCCGCGCGCGGCATGGCCCTTGAAACGGGGGTCGAGATCCAGTTCTGGCTGGCCCATGGCCTCGGTCAGACGGGTGAACAGGGTGTCCTGATTGGCGCCGATCACCACCAGATCGCCTGACTTTGTGGGATAGGCGTTGGATGGCGCAATGCCCGGCAAGATCGAGCCGGACCGCTCCCGCTGATAGCCGGTCAGCGCATATTCGGTGATCAGGTTCTCCATCACCGACAGAACGCTCTCATAGATGGCGGCGTCGACCACCTGCCCCTGACCGGTGCGGTTGCGGTGCTGCATGGCCATCATCACGCCCAGCGCCGCGTGAAGACCGGACAGGCTGTCGCCGATCGAAATCCCGGCCCGGGCGGGCGGACGATCCGGCTCGCCCATCACATAGCGAAGGCCGCCCATGGCCTCGCCGATCAGGGCGTATCCGGCCCGGTGGCTGTAGGGACCGGTCTGGCCGAAGCCGGAGACGCGCGCCATGATCAGTTCCGGCTTTTCGCTTGAAAGCGCCTCATAGCCCAGTCCCCATTTTTCAAGGGCGCCGGGGCGAAAGTTCTCCACCACAATATCGGCGGACAGGATCAGACGTCGGGCCAGAGCCTGACCTTCAGGCTTCCTCAGGTCCAGCGTGACCGATTTCTTGTTGCGGCCGATCACAGGCCACCAGGGCGAGTGGCCCTGAGGCAGGCTGCGGCCCCATTGGCGCATGGGGTCGCCCTTGCCCGGGTCCTCCAGCTTGATCACTTCGGCGCCGAAATCGCCCAGGATCTGGGCGCAAAAGGGGCCGGCTATCAGGCTGCCCATCTCGATCACGCGAAGGCCTTCCAGCGGCCCGCCCTTGGTGTTTGTCATAAGCGCTCTGTTTGAGGATCCGTCAGGCCGTTATCTTTACGGGAGGATCGCTGAAGGGAGAAGCCGCCGCCAACACCTCGTCGGGCGTTCTGAGGAGCTGCTGATAGAGCGCTTCGGGATAGACCATATGCGGCAGGGCGGGATCATAGGTCGGCTGCGCCACGCGACCGCCTTGGCCGGCATAGGCCGGCGGCGTCACATAGCCGGCCAGTTCCTCTGTCGAAATGCCCGCCAGAGCCACCACTTCGGGGTCGATCCAGGCGCGGGGGTCAAGCTCTGCGGTCTGGGTGGAGACCTCCAGCGTCAGATTGTCCGGCCCGCCAAAATAGATGGATTTGCAAAAGCCGTGGTCAAGCGGGCCAATCACATTGACGCCGTGTGTTCTGATGCGGTCCCGCACGCCGAGCAGTTCGTCCAGACTGGCGGCGCGAAAAGCGATGTGCTGCATCGTGCCGGGCGCGCAGGAAGCGGCGCCATTGCCCGAATGGGTCTTGCCGAGTTCGATGGGGATGTCCTTGGCCTGTGGCGTCTCGACAATGGAGAAATAACAGGCTTCGTTCAGCTCCAGAAAGGCGTGATAGGCGCCGGGCACGCCATGCATGAAGAACAGCCCCTTCAGCTCGCATCCCAGCACTTGCGAGAAGAAGGCGATGTGTTTCTTGATGTCGCCCGCCATGACAGCGATGTGGTGAACTCCGTCGATCCTGGCCATCTGTCATCCTTACCCTGCGTCATCGGGCTTGCGCCCTTGTGTTGCACGCAAGATAGCGCTGGTATCGGCGAAAATCCAAGTCGTGCAAAGCGGTGGAACGGATCAGGGGAGACTGGACATGGCGCGAGTGGTGCGTGAGCCTTACGGCTTTGTGCATGCAGACAAGAGTCCGCTGAAGGATGTTTATGGCGGCCCGGGCGGACAGGTCTTTGTCGAATGCATGCGCATCCGGCCGGAGACGGGCGCCTCCAAGACCGCGATCCTGTTTTCCCATCCCGTGGGCGGCGGGGCGTTTCTTCCGATGGTCACGGCCCTGGCCGCGGCGGGGCGTCATGTGATCTATTGCAATCCGCGCTATCGGGGCAATGACACCGCCCTGATCATGGAAAAATGCGTCCTGGATCTGGGCGCCTGCATCGCTGATCTGAAAAAGCGCTTTGGCTATGAGGCTGTGGTGCTGGGCGGCTGGTCGGGAGGCGGATCCCTGTCCCTGTTTTATCAGGATCAGGCCCAGGCCCCGACCATCACCCACACGCCCGCAGGCGATCCGTGCGATCTGGTTGAAGCTGGCCTGATCCCTGCCGACGGCGTGCTCTTGCTGGCCGCCCATGTCAGTCGCGCGGTGACCCTGTCTGAATGGATGGACCCGTCCATTGTGGACGAGGCTGATCCTGTGGCGCGCGACCCTGGGCTGAACATCTATTCAAGGGACTGTCCAGCTCAGCCGCCTTATGGCGCAGACTTCGTCGAGCGGTTCCGCGCGGCGCAAAGGGCGCGCAATCACCTCATCACCGATAGGGTCCGATCGGAACTCGTCCGGATTCGGGCAACCGATGCGCCCCATGCCGAGCGGGGTTTTGTCGTGCATGGCACCATGTGCGACGTGCGCTGGACAGACCCCGCCCAGGACGCCTCTGACCGACCGCCCCACACCTGTTATCTGGGCGACCCACGACTGGCCAATGACGGCCCGGTGGGGCTGGCGCGCTTCACCACGCTCAGATCATGGCTGTCTCAGTGGAGTCTGGCCGCGACACGCGCGGACGGGCTGGGCAACGCCTCTCGCATCGCCTGCCCGACGCTGGTGATCAACAATACCGCTGATCTCGCCTGCACGCCCAGCCATGCGCGGCGGCTCTATGAGGCGCTGGTCCTGTCCGACCGCAGCTATCAGGATATCAAGGGCGCAGATCACTACTACACCTCGCGGCCTGATCTTCTGCCCCAGGCGGTGGATTGCGTTGGCGCCTGGCTTGATCGGAAGGGTTTTTGAGGCTCTTTCGGCGGGCTTGCTTGAGATCACAGGCTGGGCGTCCTAAGCACGCCAGACGTTTCACATCCGCCCCGGAGCCTATCGCACATGGCTGAGACCATCGAAGCCGAACTGGCCGAAATGATCGACGAGTTCGACCTTCTGGGCGATTGGGAGGAGCGCTATCGCCATGTCATCGATCTGGGCAAACACCTGGCGCCATTGAGCGACGCGGAGCGAAACGACGACAATCGCGTGCGCGGCTGCGCCAGTCAGGTCTGGCTGGTGCGTGATGCTGCAATGGGCGGGCGCCTGCATTGGCGCGGCGACAGCGACGCCCATATTGTGCGTGGTTTGATCGCGGTGACATTGCAATTGTTCAACGGGCGTCTGGCACAGGAGATTCTGACCTTTGACGCCAAGGCGGGACTGACAAAGCTCGGCTTGACCGAAGCCCTGTCCACTCAGCGCTCTAACGGTCTTTTTTCAATGATCGAGCGAATTCGTCGCGATGCGCGTGATCATGCCTAATCCAAACTGTCGCACCCCACTTCAAACATGCACTTTTCACATGCGAAGCCAGAGGGTTGCGGTTAAGCATGCTGTAACATTGGAGAAGAATCGTTTCCGCGATGCAGGCTCCCTCAACACGAATGGCGACAGGTTTGCGCGTGAACTACAAAATGAGAGGGTCATATGACCTTCGATTATTTATCGCGCGCGGCGTGAAAGACGTCGCACCTGAAGGGCCGAGCAGGACACTCGCATCATGAATATCGTCATCTTCGCGGGCGTGCTTGTGACCCTGATCACATGCATTCCTGTGATCTGGCAGTTACGCAATCATCCCCGCGGCATGGTCATTCTGTTCCTGACGGAGATGTGGGAGCGCTTCTCCTATTACGGAATGCGCGGCCTGCTGATCTTTTATCTGACGGAGCAGTTCCTGTTTTCGGACAAGGAGGCGGCGGCGCAGTACGGCGCCTATACGACGCTCGTCTATCTGATGCCGCTCCTGGGCGGGATCGTGGCGGACCGCTATCTGGGGACGCGCAAGGCGGTCGCCTTCGGCGCCCTGCTGCTGGTCTGCGGACACCTGACCATGGCGGTGGAGGGGCCGCCCGCCGTGCAGGTTCTGCGATATCACGGGCACACCTACAATTTCACGTCAGATGGGCGCGGTGCGGATCGGCATGTGAGGTTACAGGTCGGCGGCGCGCAATATGACTATGCCCCGGGCGAGGACGGCGCGCTTCTGGTGCGGGGGCTTCCGGCGACCGCGCCGGTTCCATCGGTGCTGCCGAAGGGCGATTATCAGCTCGCGGTGGAGAAGCGCAGCCAGCTTTATGTGAACTTCTTCTATCTGGCCCTGTCCCTCATTGTGATGGGGGTGGGTTATCTGAAGGCCACGGTCTCCTCGATTGTCGGCCAGCTCTACACCAAGAACGATCCCCGGCGTGACCCGGGCTTCACCCTCTACTATTACGGGATCAATCTGGGGTCTTTCTGGGCGGCGGTGCTGTGCGGCTGGCTGGGAGAGAACTTCGGCTGGTCGTTTGGCTTTGGCGCCGCAGGGGTCGGCATGCTGGCGGGTTTCCTCGTCTTTGTTCTGGGCCGACCGCTGCTGGAAGGCTATGGCGAGCCGCCCAATCGTGAGTTGCTGAAGCGTCCCCTGTTGGGGCCGGTCAACCGCGAGAACCTGATCTACATCCTGTCCCTGGGCGCCATTGGGCTTCTGTTCATGGTGGTCGGCCACAGCAAGATTATCGGAACCTTCCTTGGGGTCTGCGCCGCCAGCGTTCTGGCCTATGTCTTCTGGTGGCTGTCGCGCAATGGCGACCGCAAGGAGTGGGAGCGGATCTTCCTTGCCCTGACCCTCGTGGTCGGCGCGACGGTCTTCTGGACCCTGTTCGAGCAGGCGGGCAGTTCGCTGAACCTGTTCGCCCAGCGCAATGTGAACCTTGATCTGGTCCTTCATCCGATCCGGTTTGCGGTCCTTGGACGCGATGTGTTCTTCGGCTCCTTCGCCATGCTGGGACAGGCGGGGCTGACGCCGCAGAGCGTCGTGTGGATCGATACGGGCATGACGGCGGCCCAGACCCAGTCCTTCAATGCGGGCTTTATCCTGATCTTCGTGCCGATTTTTGCGGCCTTGTGGGCTTGGCTCGGCAAGCTCGGACGCGATCCGGCTCCGGTCGCCAAGTTCGGACTGGCGCTCATTCAGGTGGGGATCAGCTTCCTGTTGCTGGTCTATGGCGCCCAATATGCGGATGGGCACTGGCGCACGCCGCTCGTCTTTCTGGCGATGGCCTATCTGCTCCAGACGACGGGAGAGCTGTGCCTCTCGCCGATCGGCCTGTCCCAGATCACAAAGCTGGCGCCGCCTCTACTGATCGCCACTTTGATGTCTGTCTGGTTTCTGGCGGAATCGGCAGCGCAATATGTGGGGGGCTTCATCGCCGCCCTGACCAGTTCAGAGACCGTGGGCGGCAAGGTGCTCGACCCCAAGCTGGCGCTGGACACGACCATTGGCGTCTTCCACACGATTGGACTGGTGGGAACCGGGGTCGGCGTGCTGTTCCTGCTGCTCAATCCGCTGATCAAGCACTGGTCTCACGGCTCCGACCGTACGTTCACCGGCGAGGATGACGCAGCCGACGCCGCTCCGGCCGCGGACTGATCCGGCGCAATGCGCCGCGCGCGCGCGGCGGTCAGACCGCCGTGCCGCCCACGGTCAGGCCGCTGAGCTTGAGAGACGGCTGGCCGACACCTACCGGAACGCCCTGTCCGGCCTTGCCGCAGACGCCGATGCCGGGGTCAAAGTCAAAGTCGTCGCCGATGGCGGTAATGCGGGTCAGGACCGTCGGGCCGTCGCCGATCAGGGTCGCGCCCTTGACCGGCGCCGTGACCTTGCCGTCTTCGATCAGATAGGCCTCGGTGCACTGGAAGACAAATTTTCCATTGGTGATGTCGACCTGGCCGCCGCCCAGATTGGCGCAATAGAGGCCCTTCTTCACCCCCTCGATCATCTCGGCGCGCGGGGTCGATCCGCCCAACATGCCGGTATTGGTCATGCGGGGAAGGGGCATGTGCGCATAGGACTGGCGGCGGCCATTGCCGGTCGGCGCGGCGCCGGTGAGCCGCGCGCTCATCCGGTCATGCATATAGCCGACCAATATGCCGTCCTCGATCAGAACGGTGCGTTCTGTGGGCGTGCCCTCGTCATCAATCGTCAGCGAGCCGCGCCGGCCGGGCAGGGAGCCGTCGTCGAATACGGTCACGCCGGGCGCCGCAACGCGCTCTCCGATCCGGCCGGAAAAGGCGCTGATGCCCTTGCGGTTGAAGTCGCCTTCCAGGCCGTGACCCACAGCCTCGTGCAACAGGACGCCGTTCCAGCCAGGGCCCAGAACGACTTCCATCTCGCCCGCCGGACAGGCGACGGCCTCCAGATTGACCAGCGCCATGCGCAGCGCCTCATCCACCTGGGCCTGCCAGGCCTGAGGCCGGATCCAGAAATCGAAAGCGGCGCGACCGCCGGCGCCGGACGAGCCGGTCTCGCGGCGTCCGTCCTTTTCCACTGTGACCGAGACATTGACCCGCGCCAGAGGGCGCACGTCGCGCAACAGGCGGCCATCGGCGCGCAGGATCTCGATCTGGCGACGCTCTCCGGCGAGGGACACGCTGACCTGCACGATGCGCGGGTCGCGCGCGCGAGCAAAGGCGTCGATCTCCTGCAACAGGCCCGTCTTGGTGGCGAAGGCCAGTCCGTTGACCGGATCATCCTCGCCATAGAGCTTTGCATTGGTGGCGCGCGGCGCATCTGCGGCCACGCCGCTATAGCCCCGGCGGGCCAGCGCCGCGGCGTCGGCGGAGCGTCTGATCGCCGCCAGGGACAGTTCGCTTGAATGGGCGTAGCCTGCGGTCTCGCCGGCCACCACGCGAAGGCCAAAGCCTTCGGTCGTGTCGTAATTCGCCGACTTGAGCCGTCCGTCGTCGAACAGCACGGATTCGCTCTCGGATCGCTCGATGAACAGTTCGCCGTCATCCGCACCGGCCATCGCCTCGCGCAGCGCATCGAGGGCTGCGCCGGTCTCCACGCCGCTGGCGTCGAGGAGCGAGGGGGGCAGGCTTGGAGCGTTCATGCGGCGGCATCCCTTGGTCATCAATGAGACTGTAGATCGCAACCCGCGGGTCTAAGGGCAAGGGGCTAGACGCCGGATGCGACCGATCAGGCCTTTTGCGACCGTGAAGATTGATTTTCAGGTCATATTTATGCACCCTATGAAAGAAAACAACGGGGCTCGAGCCTGCAACCTGTTCGCCTCAGGCGCGACCATAGGGGACAATTGGACATGGCGCTGCCCGAACTGGCCTCACACCACGATCAACCCCGCGGCCTGGCCTCTCGTTCGCGCTCGGCCAGCGTCTGGATCTATCTGATCTTTGCCCTGGAGGCGGCGCTGCTTGCGCTGGGATTGTTCCCATCCGCCACGGTGGAGATCGCGGTAATGGACGTGATCACGCTCGCCATACTCCTGCGGGCGGCGGTCGCCCGAAAGTCCTTCTGGTCCAATGCTGCGGCGATCAGCCAGTCTGTGGCCCTGTTGAGTCTGCTGGTCGCCGGTCCCAAGGGTTTGATCGTGATGGGCGCGTGGTTTTCGGCTCACCTGACGACGCTGGCGGCCCTGACGATCCTATTCATGGACGGGCCCGTCCCGGTGTCAGGGCGTCATACAGATCGGTGCGGCGGTCGCGAAAAAAGCCCCAGGCGGCGCGGTGGGTCTTGAGGAAGTCGAGATCGAATGTCGCCGTCAGCACGCCCTCGTCGCCCCGCTCAAACGCGCTGACCAGATCGCCGCGATGATCCGCCAGAAAGGAGGAGCCGTAAAAGCTCTGCCCGCCGCCGGGATAGCCTGAAGGTCCGGCTTCAAACCCGATCCGGTTGGCGGCGGCGACCGGGATCACATTGGAAACAGCATGGCCCAGCATCGCGCGCCGCCACGGATCGCGCGTGTCAAGGCTGGCGTCGTGAGGTTCGGAGCCTATGGCGGTGGGATAGAGCAGCACCTCCGCCCCCATCAGGGTCATGGCGCGGGCGCATTCCGGATACCATTGGTCCCAGCAAATGCCGACACCGACCCGGCCAAATCGGGTGTCCCATACGCGAAAGCCGGTGTCGCCGGGTCGGAAATAGTACTTTTCCTGATAGCCTGGACCATCGGGGATGTGGCTCTTGCGATAAACGCCCAGGGGCTGGCCGTCCGCGTCAAGCATGACCAGACTGTTGTAATAGTGCTGTCCGTCCCGCTCAAAGATGGAGACCGGGATGACGACGCCCAGTTCAGCCGCCAGCGCGGCCATGGCGAGGACGCAAGGATGTTCCCGCCACGGATAGGCGGTGGCGAACCATTGCTCATCCTGGATCACGCAGAAATAGGGACCCTGAAACAGCTCGGACGGCAGGATGACCTGGGCGCCACGCGACGCGGCCTCGCGCACCATGTCGGCCGTCCTGGCGATATTGGCGGCCATGTCCAGACCATAGGCGGTTTGCAAAACGCCGAGCGTGAGGTTGCGGCTCATAGCGAGGGCTCCTGCTGGGTGATGCAATGGAAAGACCCGCCGCCCGTCAGGATGGCGCTGGACGGCAGGCCGATGACGCGGCGCTCCGGAAACAGGCTCTGCAGCGCGTCCAGCGCCAGACCCGAGGCGCGGTCCTCATAGGTCGGCATGATCACCGCTCCATTGGCGATGATGAAATTCATATGAGAGGCCGGGACCACATCGCCGTCCGCGTTCACATACCGGCCGGGCGAGGGGATGCGTGCGACCTGGAGACCGACCCCGCGCGCATCGCGCATCGCCGACAGGGCGCGCGCCGTTTCGCCAAACAGATCGGTATTGGGATCGTCCACGCCGACTGCGACCGGGCAGGCCACCACGCCCGGCGCTACAAAACGGGCCAGGTTGTCGACATGGCCGTCTGTATGGTCATTTTTCAGGCCGTCGCCCAGCCACAGCACCTTGCGGGCGCCCAGGGCGCTGGTCAGAGCCGCCTCCGCCGCCGCTTCGGTCCAACCGGGATTGCGGTTTGGGTTCAAAAGGCACTGGCGGGTGGTCAGAACGGCGCCGAAGCCGTCATGGTCCAGCGAGCCGCCTTCCATCACGAAGTCATTATCCTCGCGCGGGACGCCGGCTGCGGCGGCCAGTTGTTCGGCGACGATGTCGTCATCATCCATGATGTACTTGCCGCCCCAGCCATTGAAGCGGAACGCCGCAGCGACAGAGGCGCCATCGCGTTGCATGAAGATCGGTCCGGTGTCGCGCAGCCATATGTCTCCGAACTGGCCGCGCACGACTTCAACGCCGCGCACATCATCCAGCAACCGACGCGCCGTGGCCTCGGCCGCGTCGCCACAGACCAGAAGGCGGACCCGTTCCTCTCCCGGTCCGGCCAGAGCGCGCGCCAGTTCGGCGACTTCTCTCTGAGCCGGATCGAGATTGTCCAGCCACACATCTTCATGGCTGGGAAAGCCCAACCACATGGAGCTGTGCGGGGCCCATTCGGCAGGAACGGTGGGCGACATCAGGGGGAACTCCGGTGGGCGGTGCGCGGATGGGGCGCGCGGAGTTAGGAGGGGATATCCCGAACGTCAAGCCCCTCTGAACGCGTCGGTCATGACGTCAACCAGCATCAATTGTATGACGTCGCCCGTCCAGCCGTTTCCGCTTCGCCTATTGTCCCCAGATGGACTTCAGCACGGCATCTCGCCCGCAGCCCACTCGATAGGCGGCATAGTGAGCGGGATTCTTCTGGGTGAACTGCTGATGGTAAGCCTCTGCCGGCCAGAACGGCGCCGCCGCGCGGATGGGCGTCACAATGTGGCCGCGCAGCTTGCCGGTGTTGATGGCGGCGAGCGAGGCTTCGGCGTCGCGCTTTTGCTCGGGCGAGGCGACGAACACTGCACTGTGATAGGACGGCCCGCGGTCGCAGGCCTGGCCGCCATCGTCAGTCGGGTCGATCAGGCGCCAGTACCTGTCCACCAATTGCCGATAGCTGATCTTCGTCGTGTCGAACGTCACCTGGACGGCTTCAAGATGACCTGTGGTTTCTGTGGTCACATCTTCATAGCTGGGATGGGGGACATGGCCGCCCGAGAAACCGGACACGGCCTTGACGACGCCGGGTATGATCTCCAGCCCATGCTCCATGGTCCAGAAGCAGCCACCGGCGAAGACGGCGGTCTCAAGATGTTGCTGGGCGAAAGCGGGGAGCGCAATGGCGGTCGCGACGCTGAGCGTGGCGGCGAAGCGAAGGGCGCGGCGAAACGGGGTGGGGGCTTGATGGGTCATGCCCTGAGTTTCGTATGGAGCGGCCCTCTGGATACAGGTCCGCTGATCACGATTTCGTGAGCTGCGCGTTCTTCTGAAATGGGGCGCGCTCAAAAAGAAAGCCCGGCGTCGCCGCCGGGCTTTCCATCTGTGGTCCGCCGGACCCTTTCAGGTCCGATGGAAAACCATCTTACTTGAAGTTGACGTCGATGGTGGAGCGACGGTTCAGAGGCTCCTTCACGCCGTTCGGGGTCGGGACGGCCAGATCGCTCTTGCCCTTCCAGTCCACGGACAGCTTTTCCTTGGCGACGCCGAGGCCAACCAGACTATCCGCCACGACCTTTGCGCGGCGTTCCGAAAGAGCCAGGTTGTACTTCACCGAACCGGAGGTGTCGGTGTGACCCACAACCACCAGCTGGGTCGCCTTGCCTTGCAGCGCATAGTTCGCCGCCGCTTGGACGACCGCTTGCGCGTCCGTTGTCAGCACAGACTGATCGAACGGGAAGTACACCACGAACTGCTTGGCTTCAGCCACCGGAGGCGGGGGCGGGGGCGGCGGCGGGGGAGGAGGCGGGGGAGGCGGAGGCGGCGGCGGGGGCGGCGGCGGTGGCGGTGGCGGCGGGGGAGGCGGC
>CAIOJR010000238.1 GCA_903858685.1 uncultured Caulobacterales bacterium
CATTCACCAGCACACCGGGCAAAGGCGCTGAACAGGTCTATTTCCTTGGGCGACATTCGTGGGATCATTCGACTTTCCTCAGCAGCCTCAGGCGAAGTTCGCAGCTTCAATCAAACAGCCCCGGCTTGCGTCGTGCGATCATGCTGTCCAGCACGCCCAGCCATCTTGGCAGGGTGACGCGGGTCAGGTCGTAGGACTGGACGGCGGTGGCGCGGGCATTGGCGCGCAGGGTGCGGGTCTGTTCTGGGTGGTTCAGCATCTGGTCGACGGCGTCGGCGATGCCGGTGGGCGAGAAGAAGTCCACAAGACGTCCGTTCTCGCCGTGCTTCAGCACCTCCATCACCGGCGGGGTCGCCGATCCGATCATGGCGCAGCCTGCGGCCATGGCCTCTATGAAGGACCAGGACAGCACGAACGGATAGGTCAGGTAGATATGGGCTGAGGAGAGTTGCAGCACTCTCAGATAGACCTCATAGGGCACCTGCCCCAGAAAATGCACACGCGACATGTCCAGATCCGGCCCGACCTCATTGAGCATGATGTCGCGGAAGGTGGCGCCGGGCGGCAGGCTGGGGCCATAGCTGACGCCGTCGCCTCCGACAAAGAGGATATGGGCGCGCGGACGACGCTTCAGGATCTCGCGCGCGGCGCGCATCATGATGTGGAAGCCGCGATAGGGCTCCAGATTGCGCGCGACATAGGTGATGACCTCGTCGGCGCGGGTCAGGGTGACGCCGTCGCGCATCAGGGTGATCCGGGCATTGGGGTCCGGGCGCACCATATCGGTGTCCACCCCTTCATGCAGCACCGACAGGCGCGAGCGCATTTCCGGCGGATGCACCGACTTCTGCCAGCGGGTCGGGACATTGCCCCAGTCCACCGCGTCAAACGTCAGAAGACTGACCGCATTGCGTGTGCGCAGGCCAAACGGATTCTGATTTCGAGCGGGGAACTCCGGATCGAAGTCCACGTCCACATTGAACATGTGATAATAGAACTCGAAATAGGACAGGATCGGCGTGTCGGGGAACACATCCTTGATAAACAGCATCTCGCCCCAGCCGGCGTGTCCACAGATAATGTCGGGCGTAATCCCCCGGCTTTTCAGCAACTGACACGCCTCGACCACCGCCATGCCGATGCGCACGGAACGATCAAAGTCCCCGGCATAGGGATGACAGTTTACATTGTCCGGAATATTGGGCTGATACACCACCTTGTGCACGCCCACCATTTGGTTTTGATTGGGTTGGGTGATGAAATAGACCTGATTGCCTGGCAGATCCGCAAGATGGCGCGCCAGATGCTTGTATTGCCCGGGAAAGTTCTGGTGGACGAACAGATAGATCATAGGCCGAGATGCTCAAACAGGGTGTGACGCTCCGCCTCGGAGCTCCAGGCGCGCTTCACCGCCACAGCCACCAGCTCCAGTCCGGGGCGACGCATCACTGCGGCGCAGGCGAAACCGGCCTCCTGACACAGGGCAAGCAAGGTCGAGGGCGTGAAGCCGCAATGGTGGGCCATATGCAGATTGCCCCGCGCCATGTCCGGTCCGAAACCATAGAACAGATCATGGGCGGTGACCGGCCCCGCATCGGCCTCATAGAGCGGTTCGTTCATCCGGTCTTCCGCGACCAGACGGGCTGCGGTCTGGATGTCCGGCACCAGGATCTGGGCGACGCCGTCATAGCGCAGGATGCGGCGCATTTCCCGCAGCGCCGTGACGACCTGATGCGGATAGAGATGCTCCAGACAATGAGACGCCCAGATCGCAGCGGCGGCCTCGCTGGCGATGGGCGACAGATCCGTCAGGCTCGCGACAATCTCGGGCCGCACCGCGGGGTCTATGTCGACACGCACCTGCCGCCAGCCGTCAAACACCCTGGGCAAGGGCGTCGCGCCGGGCGGCCCGCATCCCAGATTATAGACAGCGTTCATCGCCGGCGCCGCGCCCGGGGAACGCGGAGGATCAGGGTGTCTCATCACGGAAAATACTGAATTTCGGCCCGATGGTCCGCCCGCGCCCTGGCGCGGACGCAGGGCCGGGCCCCGGCTGCGGCATGGGCGGCGCAGCGGCGGCGGTCATTGGCGCGGCGGGCTGCGGCTTTGGCGGCGGCGCGATCTGTGCCGGCGCTGCGGCGACAGGCCTCGGCGGCGCGCCGGGCAGAGCCTGCTGAGGCCCCATCCTGCGCACGATCCGCACCTCGATCGCTTCCAGCAGGGCATTCGTGCTGGGAATCTGGCACGCGCCCCCGTTCAGGACCGGGCCGACCAGCCCGCCGCCGTGAAAAGCGCCGCGATAGCTGACATCGAACTGGGTCTCCGCCCCCTTGGCCAGACGCACCGCAAAGCCGATCAGAGGCGCTGCGCCTGCGACGCCGCAAAGCGCGCCGCCGCTCGTCCAGGGCGTCTCCACGCCATGGGCTGTCAGGGCTTTATATTGCACGCAATCTGCGGGCAGCGCCTCCAGGGGCAGGACCGAAAAGGCGTCGATGGGCGACTGCTGACCGATGGCGCCGGCCCAGCCATTCTCCATAAAGGCGGTGACGCCCCGACCCTCGATCCGAAGATTGATCTGGGCGCGAATGGGCGCCGGCCCGGCCAGTTGCGTTGACGGCGCGGCGCGTGCGGCGGTCGGGGCGGTGGAATCGCTCACCCGCTCAGCGTCCATTCGCTCCACATCAATCTTCAAGGCCGCCATGCCGGGACGCCGCACCGAGGTCAGCATGAGATGGGAGCCGGAGCGATTTACCCGCACCACCAATACGTCGTGTCTCTCGAACAACCAGCCCGCGCCATTGCGCAGGCCTGACATGAAATCGACCGTGCCCTCTTCCACACCCGGACCCAGTCCGACGTGAACCGCAGGCAGAACCAGCGTCTTGTCCTCGCCCAGCCGCACAGGGGATGCGTCTTTGACTGTAAACACATAGAGGCCGGCATCGAGCGTCAGCACATCGGCCGACGATAACAATCCGCTCGACGATTTAGGCATCAATGCTTCTCCAGCGCGTTTTGTCTGTTCATCATATGGATACACTGGCGAGGATGAATGTTTTGAATATGACGGCGCATCCGCCGCCGGAATCTGACTGTCTCTGCTCAGGTTCGATCCTGAGACATCCACCCCATCCATTGCAGATGGAATATCGGTCGCCAGCGGCGGTGACAGCGGCGCCTGCACTGGATTGCCGTCAGCTTCCTCCTCTGCACGGCCATGGCGCGCAGATCTGGCGAAGCTGATCAGCGCATCATTCAGGGCCGGCGCCGAGGGCGGCAGAGGCGCCAACAGACAGGGCTGGCCATAGGCTTTTAGCCGTTCCGGCACGGCGCCTATGTCCAGGGCGGCGACCTGCAGCCCCGTCGAGAGGATTTCGGTCAGCGCATAGGACCATGTCTCAGGCGCGAGGGACGAGATCAGAGCTATATCGGGCGCCTCGCGCGTCAATAATCCGTCCAGTTCGCCAAGCCCATATTCACCCGTTACAAAGACCGCCCCCGTCTGCATCAGGGTCGCATCGTCGTGGGTGTAGCCAATGATGACGAACTCAAGTTCAAGTCCGCGCGCTACGGCGTCGCGCGCACAGTCCAGCACAAGCTGATAACCTTTCCACGGTCCGATGGCGCCGACGATGGCGACCTTGACCGGTTGGCCCGGCGCGCGAACCGGCCACTGCGCCCTGCGCACCGCAGGCGGAGCCTCCCAGTTCTGAACCTGGGGCGAAATATGGGGAAAATAGCGCGTCACCCGCGCTGCGGCGTCCCGGCTGGGCGCGATGACGCGCCGTGCGCGCGCCAGCCAGTCCGCACTCCGCGCCCGCAAGGCCGTCACGCTCAGACCCGTCTCCAGACTGCCGCCATGGGTGGACAGACAGGTCTCGCACGCGGCGATGGGCGGCTCTGCGCAATAATATCCGTCTCCGCCCAAAAGCATGATCCGAGGACAGACCCACACATTGTCGTGGATATAGACCTCATACCCGCAGTCGCGCGCCAGGAGGCGCTCGATCAGGCGCGGCGCGTGATCCAGAAAATGGTGCAGTTCGATATGGGCGAGCGGCAGGCTTTCCACCAGCGCGATCAAGGCGTCCTGATCGGCCTCGCCCTCATAGGCCAGCCCTCCCACGGCGTGCTCATCATCGGCGATGGTCAGGACGGCGCGGCCCGCGCCGTCGGGCTTCAGGCTGAGCGGCGTCAGGCCGGCGCGACGCAGCTCCACACACCGCTCAGCAATACAGCGCCCCACGCCGCCCGGCAGCGACAGGGTGATGATCAGGGCGAAACGCACCTCCATCGCCCTCAGTCGCGCCTCGTCCAGTCGGCGCAACAAGAGGCGCGAGCCGTCAGACCTTGCGATCAGAACAGGGGAGGACGGATGACGATGCGCCAGAACCGTCCGATCACGCGCCAGGTCGTCACGTCGAGACGCGCGTGACGCTGCGCCCTTCTGACCGAGAAAGAGATCGCTCGCCGTCGCGCCGCGCCAGCCGCAGGCGGCCGCCCGCAAACAAAAATCCGAAAGCGCGCCCTGCGCCGTTGCGAACAGGGACGGATCCAGCAAACCCGTCGCCGCTCCACAGTCAGCCCTGATATAAAGACAGGCATCGCTTGGGATGAACCCCGCCTGAGCGTCGATCTGGGTCAGTCGCGAGGCCAGTTCGTCGCGCCATAAGGCTTGCGCCGGCTCGAGCGTCTCTGCGCCCGAGGTCAGGGGCGACGCCGTTCCCAGATCCGGCCGGGCATAGGCGGCCCTGGCCAGACGCTCCAGCCAGTTGGGGGGCAGATGCAGGTCTGGCGAGAGGATGACCACATCGCGGTGACGCGCCACGTCAAGCCCGCAATTGACCGCGCCCGCCCAACCTGTCGCCGGATCGCTCTGCAGGACGTAGAGCCGCCTGCGCTGGGCGCAGCGTTGCAGATCGCGGGTCAGTTCCCGGTCTTCGCCCGGAACCACCATCAAGAGGTTCACATCGGACGGGGTCGTGGCGATCAGGGCCTTGACGAGGTCCAAAGCCGCGCCGCGGTCGGCGCTGTCCAGAGCGGCAATGATACAGACAGGAGGTCTGGCCGGGATGACATCCGGAGGGCGGGTCTGGGTGTGATCTGCGGCCAAGCTGAACGGCTCAACGTCGCGCACCAGTGGCGAACCAGGGAGCTGGCGTTTTCGACCATCAGGCAGTCGCACCGACAGGCGGATGGGTCCGATTCCCGGCGGCGCGCTGAAGGAAAAGGGCCGATATCCCGACGGCAGGGGGGCGTCCAGATGCGTGGTGGATATGACCCCTTGCGCCTCGACCTCGATCAGAACGCGCTCGCTATCGCCCCAGGCCAGACGGACAAAGCCGGACAGCGTGTTTTCGTCGGCCTGGCAATGTCCCTCCAGACCGAAATCGGCCGGATAGGCGCCGGACCGGCCCAACAGGGGACGACCGTTTGATGTGGCGCTCCACCCTGCGGGCGCTGTGGCCAGGGTGAACCGGGCGCGGCCATTGGGCTGTGGCGAAAGCAAAATGTCGCGTTCGGGTTCCAGCGCTGCGCCGGGGGCCAGTTCGCCCCAGACCGACAGGTCAGGCCCGCGGCCAACCCAGCCCGCCGCGAGCGAATGCGACAGGTCCAGCACCTGCCCCGCCAGTACGGCAAGTTCGTCATCCGGCGTCACCGCGAAAGCGACAAGGGCGTCACTCAGACGCGCCCGCGCGGCCTCCATCTTCCCCAGACGGAGCAGCAGACCGATGATTTCGCCAATGATCCGACGATCCGGCCGCGCCTGGGCCGCCTTTTCCAGAACAGCCAGCGCCTCCGCCGGCCGATCGACCTGAATGAGCGCGCGGGCATGGATATGGGCCACATCAGGCTCGCCGCCCGCGATGCGGTACAGCCGGTCCGACAGGCGCAGCGCCGCCTGATGATCTGATGCGACGAGGGCGCGGGTCACGCCTTCCAGCAGGGAGACGATCTCGTTCTGCCGGTTGGACGACGCGGTGTCCTGATCGGGAATGCTGACCATGCCGGATCAGCGGTAGTCGGAGTCACGTTTCCGTTCAATGAACATGACACGCTAAAGCAAAACAGCCCCGGGCTGGCGGGCCCGAGGCTGCTGGAGCTTGATATTTCCGACGGGCCGTCAGACCCGGTCGGCCTTAGTGCGGCGTGGCCGCCGTCGAGATGTTCAGGGCATGAAGGTTGGCGTTGAAGCCCTTCAGCGTGATCGTGGTGTCCGTGCCGGTCAGGTGGACGGTCGTGGTGCCATGCGCCACGGTCGTCGTGTAACCGCCTGAGTAGCCCACCAGGTCCAGCGTTCCGCCGTTCTGGAAGCCGTCGATTTCGTAGCTGACCGCCGAGGTCTGAGCCGAGGTGACCGAAGCGTCAAACTCGAAGATGTTCGTCGAGCCGGAGCTGGCGACCATGGTGTCGCTGCCCGCGCCTGCGATGAACAGGTTCGCGCCGGAACCGCCCTGCATGTAGAAGGTGCCAGAGCCGCCGATCAGCGTGTCGTTGGAGCCGGCGCTGCCGTTCACCGAGTCATTACCGCTGCCGCCGATCATGGACACTGTGGCGCCGTCGCTGGTGACGTTGATGTTGCCCGAGACGCTGGTCAGGTAAAGCGTGCCTGTGTCGCCGGAGAAGACGGTCGCCGAACCGGTCACGTTCAGGGTGTCATTGCCGCCGAACAGTTTGATCGTGTCGTTGCCGACATAGGTCAGGTTCAGGTTGCCCGTATCGTTTTGCCAGACGGTGGAATTGCCGTTGACATAGGCAGTGTCGTTGCCGGTGAGGTCAATTTCGGCGCTGTTTGTATTGTCAAACACCGTCTGAACGCCGCCCGACAGGCTGACCGTATTGGCGCCGTCATTCAGGGTGACCGTATCGGTTCCGGTCAGGGTGACCGTATTGGTTCCGCCATCGGCTTCGAAGGAGCCGACGCCGACGCCAGTGATGGTGTTGGTTCCGCTGGTGGCGAAGATGGAGTCGTTTCCATTGCCGTTGACGATCGCCGTATTGGCGCCCGCCCCGTCAAGATTGACCGTGCCGCCCGCTGTGGCGCCGTAGTTCACGGTCGCCGTGGCGCCGTTCGCCGTCAGATCCACGCTGCCGCCATAGGACAGGTTGATGGTGGAGACGCCAGCGGTCTGATCCACCGACACCGCCGTGCCCGCCAGACCGGTCACGACATTGTTCGAACCGCCGTCGATTTCGACGAACGGCGTGTGGCCGGCATTCGCCACCACAGACAGATTTCCGCCATTCAGTTCGATCGTGTCTGAACCCGAACCGGCATAGACAGTCGCTGTTCCAGCGCCCACCTCGACCAGATTTGCGCCCGAACCGGTGAAGACCGAACCGTTGCCGCCCGCCAGATTGATCGTGTCATTGCCGTTGTTGCCGGCCAGCAGGCTCGACTTGGAGCCGTTTCCGTTCAGGGTCACCGCAGAGAGATCAGACGTCAGCACCACGGCGCTGTCGCCAGCCTGGGCGGTGAAGCTTCCCGATGTGACATCAAAATTGCGCACATAGAAGCCAGACCCGCTGGGCGCGGTCGCATTGCCCAGAACGGTCCCGCCGGGGCCAAAACTGGCCAGAGCGGCCTTGGCGAGCGAAAGCTCCGTCCCAGTAATTGTACTGGCAAACTGTACAGATTGTCCGCCAACGATCGTCGCCGTAGCCATCGATTTCCGCCTCTAAAGCACGCCTGAGCCAGCGTCAAAATTGTGCGTCGCAAGAACCGTGCCGAGATCCATCATTCGCCTGGGCTCTGATGTTCAGAAGGCCTGGGGGCCGCCTGACTGGGCATGAATCCTGATCTGCTCAACCGACCAGACTGGTTTATATGGCTATGGCAAAGGTAAGGTTTCGTCAATTAGTGAAAACGCTGTTTTCCATAAAAATTCCAGTAAACACCGCAGTTTTGAACGAACCTCTCAATTAGAAGAGCAGCGGGCCTGAGCAGAAAGTTGCCCATTTTGGGAAGGGGCCACCCCAAATACCGGATCGAGAGGTCATTTTTCCCCAAATAGACGAATTTTATCTCGGTCTTTCAGGTCACGCGTCTCGAAAATGGTTACCATTTTTATATGAAATATTAACCAAATCAGCTTTGAGCATTTACCAATTCTTAGGAAATGTGCGCAAGATCGTTAAGATCCGTTAAGACTCCAGCCGCCTGATGTCTCATTTCAGCACAGACTGTGCAAGACTGGCGCCATATTCCCCAAACAGGATATGTCGAACGCTCTGAAAGTGTTAACCCGGCGCTTATGTTGCGTTACAGCACGCCCTTGAGGGGCCCGCTGACCCTGGGCTACGGGCGTCATCCGGCTCTGAAGGGCTTAAGGCGTGCGTCACCCTCGTCATCGGGACCTGGACAGACCGCCCTTCAGGTTTGGGCCGCGTCATTCGACCGAATACCGGAACCATCGCCGGCCGGATCATAGTCGGGTGTTAAGTATTTTTTGGCATTACTTGCCGTCTTCGGCGATCATAGCTTGGGCGCGCAGTCAGGAATGCGCCATAAGTCAGATCGGTTAGTCGCGGTCAGGAATGGAAGCGAATGCGTTACGGCCTGTTTTTGAGCACCTTTCTGGCGATCGCGCCGCTCGCGGCGGCGACGTCGGCTTCAGCAGAGACGCTGAAGGACGCCATAGCGCTCGCCTATGACTCAAACCCTGTGCTTCAACAGCAGCGCGCCCAACTGCGGGCGCTGGACGAATCCTATGTTCAGGCGCGGGCAGGCTACAGGCCCATCGTCTCGCTCAGCGCGCAGGGCGCATATAACAGACACGACCCGGGCGGTTCGTCGGCCTTTGACACCAATACGGGACAGCTTTCGGTGTCCGCCTCACAGACCCTGTTTTCCGGCGGTCGCACCCTGGCGGCCGTGCGGGACGCAGAGGCTCAGGTCATGGCGGGGCGTCAGGTGCTGCGCACAACCGAAGCCCAGATCCTCCAGCAGGCGATCACCGCCTATCTCGATGTAAGACGGGACGAGCAGATCCTTGTCGTGCGGCGCAATGACGTCATTGCCCTGAAGTCGCAACTCGGCGAGACCACCGCAAAGTTCGAGGTCGGCGCCCTGACCCGGACCGATGTCGCCCAGGCCAAGGCGCAATACGCCCAAACCCGCGCCGCCCTGGCCGCCGCTGACGGCCAGCTCAAGGCCAGCCGTTCCGAATACCGCGCGGTGATCGGCCATTATCCGGGGCATCTGGACACCGAGCCCGCGCTTCCGGGCCTGCCCGCCACGGTCGAGCAAGCCTTTGACATCGCCGAAAATGACAGTCCGACCCTGCTGGCGGCCGCCCTGACAGAGCAATCGTCTCAGGCCAAGGTCGCTCAGGCCCGGGCTGCACGCATGCCGTCCGTCACCGCCTCGGCCAGCTATGGCGCGACCGGAACCCTGTCCCCCTTCAACGCCCGTCAATATGACAAGGCGCTGGCGGTCGGCGTCACCGTGACCCAGCCCCTCTATGCCGGCGGCCAGATCAATTCCCAGGTGCGGCAAGCCCTTGAGCTGAATGGGGTGGACCGGTTCGGCATTGAAAAGGCGCGTCGCGACACCGTTCAGTCTGTCGCCGTCGCATGGGAAGACATTCTGGCGAACAAGGCGGCTCTGACAGACAGTCTGGAAGAGCGTGAAGCCGCCCAGGCCGCCTTCAAGGGCGTGCGGGAGGAATTCCACGCCGGACTGCGCACCAATCTGGATGTGCTGATCGCCGAACAGGCCCTGTCCACAGCGGATGTGGCGGTCCTGACAGCCCAGCATGACGCCTATGTCGCCCAAGCGGCCCTTCTGGTGGCGATCGGGCATCTCGATGCGAAAACCCTGGGCGCCCAGGTTCAGCCCTACGACCCCAAGACCTCGTTTACCCGGGTGCGCAATGCCGACGGCCTGATCACGGACCCGCTGGCCCAGGCGATTGACACCGCCCTGTCGATCAACGCCCCGCCCGTTCCGGATCCCCATCGCGGCATTGGCAAGGGATCGGTCGCCGCCAGCGCCAATGCGTCCTCGCCCAACCCATAGGAGCAGACTGCGCAGGCGGACCAACGGGGCGGACCAACGGCCCCGGCCCCATTCTGAACGGCGCCCAAATTTTGCTTCATCCTGCGTTCAGACGGGGACGAATAACAAAGAGCTTCGCCGCCGCCGATCCACGGTCGGTTCGGCGCCAGCCATCGGTATTCGTCAGAAAGGCGCCACCATGTTCAAATATTTCAGGACCTCCGCCCTGATCGCCCTCGCCGTCTTGCCCGTCATGGCGACAACGGCGTCCGCCCAGAACTATGAATCGGGCTGCCGCAGATCCAACGAAAACAATACAGCGACGGGCGCAGTCGTCGGCGGTGTCGCCGGCGCCCTGCTCGGCAGCGCCATTGCAGGTCGTCATGACCGCGTTGAGGGCGCTGTCGTCGGCGGCGTGGGTGGGGCCATTGTCGGCAGCGCGGTCGCCGGCGCCAATCAGCACCCCTGCCCGCCCGGCTATTATTACGCCGCCCCTCAGGCTCCGCCGCCCCCGCCGCCCCCGCCGCCTGAAATGCGACGCGACCAGCCCATGGGAATTCATGAGCGTATCGACTTCCTGCAGGCCCGACTGGACCACGCCATTGGGGACGGGCGGCTCAGCCGCCGCGCCGCGCGCGAGATCAGCCGCGATCTGGACAATGTCCGGCGCTCCGAGGACCATCTGCGCGCCCGCGACGGCGGCCATCTCAGCCCGGGCGACCGGGACTATCTGATGCAGCGAGCGGACGGTGTGGATCACCACCTGGACTTCGCCGCGCGCTAGGTCAGGAAGCGGCTGTCTCAACAGGAAGCGCGGCTTTTTGCGCCATCAACCGGGTCGGAGCCTTCTCCGGCCCGGTTTTTATTTGTCCCGCCCTGCCGACATCTCAAGAATGTGTGCCATTTCGGGACGATTATACCGGTTTAACCTCATCATGCCGACAAATTCGGCCCAGGACCCTGGCACGCCCTGTGCAACTCA
>CAIOJR010000239.1 GCA_903858685.1 uncultured Caulobacterales bacterium
ACCACCTTGCCCGCCTCCATGGGACCGCCGGAGACGAAGACGGCGGGAATGTTCAGGCGAAGGGCCGCCATCAGCATGCCCGGCGTGATCTTGTCGCAATTGGAGATGCACACCAGCACGTCGGCGCAGTGGGCATTGACCATGAACTCCACCGAGTCCGCGATCAGGTCGCGCGACGGCAGGCTGTAGAGCATCCCGTCATGGCCCATGGCGATGCCGTCATCCACGGCGATGGTGTTGAACTCCTTCGCCACGCCGCCGACACGCTCGATCTCGCGCGCGACCAGTTGACCCAGATCCTTCAGATGGACGTGGCCTGGCACGAACTGGGTGAAGCTGTTGGCGATGGCGACAATGGGCTTGCCGAAGTCAGCGTCCTTCATGCCCGTGGCGCGCCACAGCCCCCGCGCACCCGCCATGTTGCGGCCATGGGTGGTTGTGCGTGAGCGAAGCGCAGGCATGGGAGGGACCTTCCAAACAGACTTGTCGTGAGCGTGCATATAGCCCGATCCCGCGCGATGGGAAGCACCGGACGCGATTCCCACCACTACGCGCTTTCGTCCGGCGCCAGATCCCATGAAGAATTTGCCAGTCAAACATGCGGGCCGTTCATTTGCGCGGCCGAATTCGCGCGATACCGCCTTGATCTAACAGCGTCTTCCGCCGCGCTGCGATCACGACCGGTGCAAAAAGGCGGCGCCTGCGCATGACTTGCAGCAAAGGCTGACGCAATGCGGCTTATTCACGAAAAAACCGCTGGCATGGGGCATGGGCTTGCCGCATCAAAGCGCGGCAGCGCCAAAATGCCCTGCCGCCAGCTTTTTTCCGATTTCACACGAGTCCCATCGATGCTGAGACCTATTCTGGTGGCGACGGCCATCGCCATCACTTCGGTGAGCCTGTCGGCCTGCAGCGCCAAAAAGACGCCGCCCGACACAACGCCGACCGTTGTGGCGGCCCAGCCCCTGACCAAGCGCATTGTCGACTGGGACGACTATGTTGGTCATTTCGAGGCGCAGGACAGTGTGGACATCCGCCCGCGCGTGTCCGGCTATCTTCAGTCGGTCGCGTTTCGGGACGGCGATTTCGTTCACAAGGGACAGCTCCTCTTCGTGATTGACCCTCGCCCCTATCAGGCGGCGCTGGATCAGGCGCGGGCCCAGGTCAACCGGGCCAGGGCAGGCGAGATCAACGCCGAAGCCGAACGCGCGCGGGCTGACGCTTTGCTCAATGCCCGCGCGATCAGCCAGCAGGAACTGTCCACCCGCCAGGCCGCAGCCGATCAGGCCCGCGCCGATCTTGCGGCCGCAGAGGCTGTAGAGCGTACGGCGGCCCTGAATCTCAGCTTTACCCGTGTCGAGTCGCCTTTGGCGGGCCGCATTTCCGACCGCCGCATCGCACCGGGCAATCTGGTCAGCGCCGATCAGACGGTCTTGACCACGGTCGTCAGTCTGAACCCGATCCGCTTTGTCTTTTCCGGCGCTGAGGGCGTCTATCTGAAGTACCAGCGCGCCAATGAAAACGGCTCCCGGCCCTCATCCCGCCGCTCCCCAAATCCGGTGACCATCCGCCTGCAGGACGAGACGGACTATCGCTGGAGAGGCCGGATGGACTTTGTCGACAACGCCATCGACACCAGTTCCGGCACGATCCGGGGACGGGCCGTGGTTGAGAACCCGGACAACTTTCTCACGCCAGGCATGTTCGGCCATCTGCGCCTAATCGGATCTGGCGCCTATGACGGCCTGCTGGTGCCTGAACAGTCCATCGTCACCGACCAGTCGCATCAGGTGGTCTATGTGGTCGCTCCTGGCGGGCTGGTGGCTCAGAAGATCGTTGAGACAGGACCGCTGGTGGACGGCTTGCGGGTGATCCGCAAGGGCCTGTCCGTGAGCGACAATGTCGTGATCGACGGGGTTCAGCGGGCCCGGCCCGGCAAGAAGGTCAAGGCTGTGACCGGCAAGATCGTGGCGCCGTCGCCGGGCCTGTCGCCGGCAGCGGACCCCTTGCAGGCCGCGCCGTCCCTGTCCGCCACCTCCGCAGACAAGGCCCGGTGAAGCCCAGCCCATGAAGATCGCCCACTTCTTCATCGAGCGCCCGGCCTTCGCCGCCGTTGTCGCCATACTGATCACCCTGATCGGCGCCATCGCCTATCCGGGCCTGCCGGTTGCGCAGTATCCGCAGATTGTTCCGCCGACCGTGACCGTGTCGGCCAGCTATCCCGGCGCTTCCGCCGAACTTCTGGCCGACGCCGTGGCCGGGCCGATTGAAACCCAGATCAATGGCGTGGAAGGGATGGACTACATCTCCTCCAACGCGACCGGCGACGGACGCATCACCATTGTCGTGACGTTCAAGCTGGGCGTCGATCTGGACAAGGCTCAGGTGCAGGTGCAAAACCGGGTCGCCGCCGCCGAACCGCAATTGCCGGATACGGTGCGCGCCATCGGCGTGGTGACCCGCAAGGCCCAGCCAGACATTCTGATGGCCGTCCACATGTATTCGCCGGACGGATCTTTGGATCAGCAATACATCTCCAACTATGTCGGTCTGCACATCCGCGACCGTCTGCTGCGCATACAGGGCGTGGGCGACATCAACAGCCGCGCTGTGCGCGACTACGCCATGCGCATCTGGATCGACCCGGACAAGGCCGCCGCTCGCAACCTGACCACCGAAGAGATTGTCCAGGCGCTGAAATCCCACAATCTGCAGATCGCCGCCGGTTCGGTTGGCGCGCCGCCCTTCGCACGCACGCCCAACGCCTTTCAGCTCAATGTCGAGGCCGAAGGCCGTCTGGACAACCCCGATCAGTTCAGCAGCATCATCATCAAGCGCGACGCTCAGGGGCGACTGACACGCATCAGCGATGTGGCGCGTGTGGACCTTGGCGCCCAGGACTACGGCGTCAACGCCTACATGTCCGGCTACCCGGCGGCCGCCCAGGGCATTCAGTCCCAGCCCGGCGCCAATGCGCTGGACGCGGCGGACAAGATCATCGCGACCATGGGCGAGCTGAAAAAGGACTTCCCGCCGGGCCTGGACTTCCGGATCATCTACAACCCCACCGAATATGTCCGCGCCTCCATCGAGGAGGTTCAGAAGACGCTGGTGGTGGCCCTGCTGCTCGTCGTTCTGGTGGTGATGCTGTTCCTGCAAAGCTGGCGGGCGGCCATCATCCCCATTCTGGCGATCCCGGTGTCGCTGATCGGCGCCTTCGCGGTCATGGCGGCCTTTGGCTTCTCGCTCAACAACCTGTCCCTGTTCGGGCTGGTTCTGGCCATCGGCATCGTGGTCGACGACGCCATTGTGGTGGTGGAGAATGTGGAGCGGCACCTGCGCGAGGGGCGAACCCCGCGTGAAGCCGCGCACATGACCATGGACGAGGTGGGCGGGGCGCTGGTCGCCATTGCGCTCGTTCTGATCGCCGTCTTTGTGCCCACAGCCTTCCTGTCTGGCATATCGGGGCAGTTCTACCGTCAGTTCGCCCTGACCATCGCCACGGCCACGGTTTTCTCTCTCGTCGTGTCCCTCACCCTGTCGCCCGCCCTGGCCGCGCTGATCATGCGCCCCCATGATCCGACGCCGCCCAGAGGCGTGCTCGGACGGGCCTTCCATGCCTATACCCACACCTTCAACACCGCCTTTGACGGGCTGAGCCGCCGCTATGGCCGGTTCACCGTACGCACGGTGCGGGCGACAGTGCTGATGCTGGCGCTCTATGGCGGGCTGCTGGCCCTGACCGGCTGGCGCATGGCCGCAACACCTCAGGGTTTCATCCCTGTGCAGGACCAGGGCAATTTCATGGTGGCTGTGCAGCTTCCGCCCGGCGCATCCTTGTCGCGCACCGATGCCATCACCAAGGACGCCGCAAGCCGGATTCTGAGCGTGCCCGGCGTTCGCGCCGCCTCAATCTATGTGGGTGTGGACGCCGCCACCCAGGTGAACGTATCGAGTTCGGCCCAGATGTATGTCGTGCTCGACAGTTTCGACAAACGGCGCGCGGATGGGCGCTCCGCCGCCAGCATTCTTGCGGGCGTCAAGAAGTCTGTCGCCCCGATCGTCGGCGCGGACATCCGGGTCCTGCCGCCGCCACCCGTTCGAGGGATCGGCACGGCGGGCGGATTCAAGATGATCATCGAGGATCAGGCCGGCGCAGGCCCTCAGGCCTTGGAGCGGGCCGCCAATGCTGTAGCGGAAGAATCGCGTCGCCAGAAGGAAGTCGGCAACGTCTTCGTCACCTATAACACCAAGACCCCGCGCCTGTTCGCCGACATCGATCGCGACAAGGCTGAAACGATGGGGGTCTCCACCCAGTCGATCCTGACCACTCTACAGACCTATCTGGGCTCCAGCTTTGTCAACACCTTCAATCTGTTCGGCAAGTCCTATCAGGTCGTCGCCCAGGCGGAGTCCGGCTCCCGGCAGAGCGAGGCCGAGATCGCCGATCTCCAGACCCGCTCCATCAGCGGAGCCATGACGCCGCTGGGGTCGGTCCTGAACATCCGCCACACCACGGGCCCCTATCGCGTCCTGCGCTACAACCTGTTCCCCGCCGCAGAGGTGCAGGGCGACACGGGTCCCGGCGCCTCCACCAGCCAGGGCATGCAGGCCATGGAGGATGCGGCCGCCCGCGTATTGCCGCAGGGGTTCACCTATGAATGGACCGAACTGGCCTATCAGCAGAAACTGGCGGGCAATACGGGTGGTCTGGTCTTCGTGCTGGCCGTGGTGTTCGTCTTTCTTCTGCTGACGGCGCTCTATGAAAGCGTAACCCTTCCCCTGGCGGTGATCCTGATTGTGCCCATGTGCCTGCTTGCGGCGATTACAGGGGTCAATGTGATGGGGCAGGACAACAACATCCTGACCCAGATCGGCCTGATCGTGCTGATCGGACTGGCGGCGAAGAACGCGATTCTCATTGTGGAGTTCGCCAGGCAGGCCGAGGAAGATCGCGGCATGTCGCGCTGGGACGCTGCGGTCGAGGCGGCGCGTACGCGATTGCGGCCGATCCTGATGACCTCCTTCGCCTTTATTCTGGGCGTCGCGCCGCTGGCCTTCGCGGTCGGCGCGGGGGCGGAGATGCGGCAGGCTCTGGGCGTCGCCGTGTTCTTTGGCATGATCGGCGTGACCTTCTTCGGCCTCGTCTTCACCCCCCTCTTCTATGTCCTGTGCCGCCATCTGAGCGACCGCATCCCCAAGCCCGACCGGCGAAAGCCGACGCCCGGCGCGGCTCAGTCAGAGGCGGACGTCTGATGCCAAAGGTCATTTTCGCTCCTCTCCTCGCTAGCGTCCTGCTCTGCGGTTGCGCCATAGGGCCGAATTACCAGACGCCGACGCCCGTTGCATCGCCGCCAGCCAACTTCTCAGCGGCGACGCCCCTGACCGTGGCGCCTGCGGGGGATGTGCAGGACGACTGGTGGCGGCTGTACCGCAACCCCGAACTTGACGCCCTGATCCTGAAGGCTCTGGCCGCCAATACGGACCTGCGTGTGGCCAGCGCCAATCTGGCCCGCGCCAAGGGAGCCCTCACCGAAGCGCGCAGCGCCCTGTACCTTCCCGCAACCCAGCTCACGGCCAGCGCAACAGAAGGACGCACGGCGACCGGAAATGGCCTGGCCGAGATCGAGGGGAAAAAGCCGCGAACTTCTGGCGCTGACACATTCGGCTTCGTAGCCAGTTACGAGGTGGACCTCTTCGGTCGCCTCAGGCGCGCCTCCGAAGCCGCCCACGCCGATACCGACGCCGCCCGCGCCGCGCTGGACTATGCCCGCATCGTGGTCGCTTCTGACACTGCGCGCGCCTATGTTGACGCCTGCGCCTATGGCGAAGTTTTGCAGGCCGCTCAGAAGAGCCTGGAAGCGGCCCGCCAGACGGCCGACATCACGCGCGAACGCCGCCGCCTCGGCGCCGCCTATGAACTTGACGTCGCGCGCGCCGAAGCGCTGGCGCGACAAGCCGCCGCCGCCGTGCCAGCGGCTGAGGCCCAGAGACAGGCCGCGCTGTTCAGCCTGGCGGTTCTGACCGGTCAGCCGCCTGAAGCCCATATTCCGGGTGCGGAGGCCTGTATCCGTCCGCCCGCGCTCAATGCCCCCACGCCCGTAGGGGACGGCGTGTCCCTGATCCGACGCAGACCTGATGTGAAACAGGCTGAACGGCAACTGGCGGCGGAAACGGCGCGGATCGGCGTCGCCACCGCCCAACTCTTCCCCATCGTGACCCTGGGCGGCCAGATTGGCGGGGCGGGCTCAACGCCGGACAAGGCGTTCAATGTCTATGGAAGCACGTTCAGCGTCGGCCCGGCTGTCAGTTGGACCGTGCCGAACATTGTCGTCGCGCGCGCCCGGATCGCCGAGCAAAAGGCGACGACGCGTGCGGCGCTCGCAAGGCTGGACGGCGCCGTTCTGGCGGCCTTGAAGGATGTTGAAGTCGCTCTGACCAATCTGGACAGCGAGCGTCGACGCAATGTGGAGTTCATGTCCGCCCGCGACCAACTGTTGCGCGCGGCGGACCTGGCCCAGACCCGCTATGACCGGGGCGCCGCCAGCTTCCTCGACCTGCTGGATGCTCAGCGCAGCCTCCAGGCGGCGCAAGCCGATGTTGCGACGTCGGACCTGCGTCGCTCCGAGGCGGAGATCGCCCTGTTCCGCGCCCTTGGCGGCGGCTGGCTGAGTGCGCCCGCCGTGGTTGATCCGGCCCGTTAACCGGCCCGAACCGCCAGACCATGGCTGTAGGCCAGTCGCGGACCGGTGGTGCGCCGCACTTTCGACGGCGAGGGGAAGGGCGAATCCGGACCTGCAAGCGTGGCGGCATAGGCCGAAATTTCATCGTCGCGCCAATGAACCAGGGGGGCGAAGACGCGACGCCCACATAGAACCCCTGCGACATCCGGCGCCTCATCCGCCCCGATCAACCCAGCGCAAGGGTGATGAAGGCACGCGTCAAAATCGCGCAGGGCTCGGCTGAGCGGCTCTGCCGGGTTTTCGACCCGGCGCGGGGACTTGCCATCTCCTGCGTCCAAGCGTCGCGCAGCCGTCTGTCCTGCGGTGACCGCCGGACCGGGTTCCAGCCACGCCTCATCCACCGGAATCTCGATAAATCGGTTACCTTGGGTAGAGATCACCGCCGTATCTGGCGCTATGGCGCGAACCAGACGCCATAGAATGCGAGACGGCGCGTCATGCGCATAGATCAACGCGATACGCCCCTCAAAACGACTTGTGGCCATTTCAATCACGGTCCGCGCCGCAAACAAAAGGGATGCTGCACCCTGCATTTCAACTTGGCCCGTGCTGTTGCTTGTCGACCTAGAGTGACGACGCTCGCCGCTTGCGCCCTCAGCCCGCACAAACCACATCCACTGCGCGAATTGTCGCACTTTTCGCCTGACTGACGATTTCGCAGAAACGCAAATTTCCCGAACAGTTCTGTCAGGCAAAGTTGGACAATTTGTCTCGGTCGACAGTTCATAAATCATTCTATAGGCATTCATGACGCCAGAAAATGACGGGTGAAAAACATGGCCACGACAATAGAAGCCATTGAGCCGAACAAACTCATGGATACATACATCATTCAACATAGTAAATTGCGTCGATTCTTCACCACTCGCTTAGGATCACGGGAGGCAGCGGAAGATATAGTTCAAGATATAGCCGTTCGCGTTCGCGAGCTTGACGCGGAAATTGTACAAAGCGTCGAAAACCCCGGCGCCTTCATTTACCGCATGGGTTGCAACCTCATGCTGGACCGACTGAAAAAGCAGAGACGGTCCAGCGCTCGCGATCAGGACTGGACCCGTGCGCAACTGATGGAGCGCAACGGTGTCTCCGTGGTCGACGAACCTGACGCCGAAACCACGATCGCCGCCAGACAAAGGGTCGGCCAGATCATCAAGATTCTCGACCGATTGAGCCCGCAATGCCGCCGGGCCTTTCATCTTCACAAGTTCGAAGGTCTCAGCCATGCAGAGGTGGCGGAGACGCTGGGCATCTCGCGCAGTGCTGTTGAAAAGCTTATCAGCCACGCCCTCAAAAGCCTGCTCAAGCAACTCGATTAGAGGTGCGAGCATAGAGGTGGACTTGACCGCGGCTAGGCGCCCATTTTCAACAGCACCCCAGTGACGGCGCCGCCCAGGACCAGACCCGCCAGAAGCGTGAATCCTCGCGCGGGCTGCAAAGACGCCTGATCCGTGGCAAGTCTCTTGTCTCCGTCCACCATGGGCCGGACCAGGTTTTCACGCTTCACCAAGGCGTAAAAGGCGATCGCGACCAGATGCAGCGCCACCGCCGCCTCCAGAACGGTAAAGGCATCGCCGTGCAGATGAGACGCTGTCCTGCCTGTGTCGAAATCCACAAATCTGGCCAGAGGCCCGGACTCCAGCCCATCAACATCCACCGCAAACAGCCCAAATCCGACGGTCGCCAGCGCGGCGGTCAAGAGGGCCAGCACA